>JAIFNF010000284.1 GCA_020047885.1 Gammaproteobacteria bacterium
CGGATTGCCGCCATTGAAAATGCGGGAGAACAGCTCCTGTTATTACGCCCACGCCGGTTTGGCAAGAGTCTGTGGCTGTCCACCTTGGACAACTACTATTCCATCGACCGGGCGGATCAATTTAATGTGCTGTTCGGCGATCTGGCGATTGGGAAAAATCCCACCCAACGACATAATCAGTATTTCATCCTGCGCTGGAATTTTTCGGAAGTTGCAGCAACCGGGACTGCCGAGCAAATCGGCCAAGCGCTGCATCGGCACATCAACGCCTGCGTGGATCGTTTCAATCAGCGTTACGCGGCTTGGTTCCCGGAGCCGATTACCCTGATTCCCGGCGATAGCATAGTGACTTTTCACTATTTGACTTCCGCCGTAGCTGCAACGGGTCACCCGCTCTATCTGCTTATCGACGAATACGACAACTTTGCCAATGAACTCATGCCGCGTGGTCATCGTGCGATTGACGAGGATCATTACCGGGCGCTGGTGCATGGCGAAGGCTTGTTAAAAACCGTGTTCAAATCCGTCAAGGCCGCCGCCGAAGAGGGCCGACTGGATCGAGTATTTATGACCGGTGTTTCCCCCGTCGTACTGGCCGATCTGTCCAGCGGGTATAACGTCGCCAAAGACATCAGCCAACGGGCGCAATGTCTGGATTTATGCGGATTCACCGGCGATGAAGTGCGGGCGATGCTGGAGACCGTCGCCGATGACATCGTGCTCCCCGCTGACCAACGTATTGAGGCGCTGGACACGATGCAGCGCTTCTATAACGGCTACCGCTTCGATTCCTGGCAAAACGATCCCGTTTATAACCCTACTCTGGTTCTCTATTTTCTGGAGTATTTACAGCAGAACCGGCGCTTTCCCGAGCGCTTGCTGGACGTCAATCTAGCGATGGATCGCAACCGGATTGACTACATCGCCAGTCTGCCCCACGGCGATAGCGTCATCGCCGCCGCGTTAAACGACACCGCGCCGCTCACCGTGCCGTTACTGGCGGAACGTTTCGGCGTCAAGGATATGCTGGAAGCCACCAAGGATCAGGTGTTCATGGCCTCCCTGTTGTACTACCTCGGCGCACTAACTCACGCTGGATGCGATGAATTTGGCGAACTGCGCCTGGTGATTCCCAATCTGGTCATTCGCCGGTTATACATCGACCGTATTCGCGATGCCCTGCTGAGTGGCTATGACGACCAACAAATCCGGCGGCAGGTGACTCAGCAATTCTACCGCAGTGGCGACCTGGAACCCCTCGCTGATTTCATCGAAACCCACTACTTCCCGGTGTTCGATAACCGGGATTTGCGCTGGAGTAATGAACTGGTGGTGAAAACCGCGTTTCTGGTCACGCTGTTTTCCGACGCCTTCTACATCATGGATTCCGAAGACGCCATTGCGCGGGGCTATGCGGATTTATCGATGATTCTGCGGCCGGATAAGCGTCAATACCAGTTACTGGATCATCTGCTGGAATTTAAAACGCTCGCGGCCAAAGACCTGGGTCTGAACGCTGAACAACTGGCGAAAACCCCGCGTGAGACGCTGGCGGCGCATCCCAAAGTGCAAGCGAAACTGGCCGAAGCCCGCCAGCAACTGAACCGATACTCTGCTGCCTTGGAGGAGAAATACGGCGCACGGCTCAAGCTGCGAACTCATCCCATTGTTTGCATCGACCTGGCGCGACTGGTGTGGGAATGATCGGTCAAGCTTGGGAAAACACAGCTTTCTCAGCAACGACGTGAATCTGCGCTGTGACTACTTGGGAAACCTTGCGCCTGGACAGCTAATAAGCGACTGCCGGAGTGAGCATGGTCAGCAAAAGTGAGTTGGGGTGACTATCCTTATGACACCTATCACCCGAAATTGGAAACCACGACATGGACTGGCTAGCGCGATTTCTCTTTACCAACACCCGGAAAACCATCCCCGACGGCCGCCCGCTTTACGCGTACAAGATGAGCGATACCCAGTACGCGGATTTCAGAGGTCACTTTCATCAACTGCTACTCTGGGATCCGCAAGGCAAGCTGGCCACGCGTTTTGCACCGATCTTCTGCCTCTACGCCGCTGAAACTTTCCGCCGGGAACATGCCGAAGGTTCCTGGAAATGGGAGACCGTGTTTCGACCGCTCGGCATAGCAGCGCCGCCTCATCAGCAACTCACTGAGTGGGTAGAAAAGGGCTTGGAGTGGTGGAATAGACCCTTGCTCCGCAGCGCGAACGGCAGCCGGGAATTTTTGGTGACCATTGCCTGCGAAGGCGGTCTGCCGTTGCGTTTGCTCCAGCAGGAAAACGCCCACCTGACCCAGTTCTTCCGCCTGGTTCTCGACGGTTATTACCGAACCGGGCAGGGTGATGTTGATGCGGCGGTACTCATGGCTCGACAACATGCGCCCCGGTTGCCGCGCAGTCTGCGTCACGATGCCGTATTTCATCTGGCCGGATCGCTCATCGCCAAAATCAGCGCATGGCAACCGTTGGTCGGTGAGGCAGCGGATCCGATTGTGGCGCTCGATGCCAGGCTTCCGGAGTGGCGGCGCGATTTACCGTTGCGGCTCGATGATCATGTTGCGGAAACGTTGTTGACCGGCCTGGTGCGGCGTTCCGGGGAACTGGCGCAGGAAACTGCCGCCCGGTTGCGCTGGCGGGGCTGGCTCCGGGAAACCGCAACCGGTTGGCAAGTGGAAAAACGGCTGATTTTGCCGGAACGCCCGACCTGTGCCCAAATCGGGGAATGGATCGGTTTGCCGGGGATAAATCAGCCGCGCTGGCGGTTGCTGCTGCACACGCCGGTTGGCGTGGAAACCGTGGCCTGGTTGACGCTGCTGGAAGGCGCTGGTGCGTCTGCCCGGTACGGTCGGGAGTGGTTGCGGTCGGGTGGAGTGACGTTGACAGGCGGGGCGCTCCAGCAGTCGCACCGGCTGAGTCTGCACGATGGCCGCCAGGACTATCCGTTGGCGGTGCGGAATGGGGAACCGTGGGGCGATGCGCCGTGGGTTTTCGTCGAACGGGGCGCAACGGGCGAACGGGACTGGTTGACCGAAGGTTCAGCCCGCACCCAATCGACACAGACCTGGGTTTTGGCGACGCCTGACTTGACCCCACGAATCGGTAACGGTACTTGCGAAGCATTGGGAATCCTCGCCGATCTGAACCGGACTTTGTACCAAATCAACGGCGAGGTGGAATTGCTCACTCCGCAGCAGGATCGTTACCGCATCGTGTGCCGAGCCGATACCGAATCCGCTGAGACGTTTGCGGTGGTTGGTGATTCGGTGCCGCACACGCTCCAGCAACGTCCGCTCTATCGCGGCCTTCCCCACATTCACGCCCTGGATGCCGAAGGTCGGCGGCAACCCGCAACCGGTCGGCTGCAATGGCGACGCATCGGTCATATTGCCTCTTGGCGGGAAAGCCGCCAAACCGCGCATGGCCGACTTTGGCTCCGATGGGTGGATGCCAGCGGTAACGAACGCTGTCGGCGGCAGGTCGATGTCGCGCCGTCAGCCTTCCGGATCGAAACTGATATTGGCACCGGCAATCAGGCGGGCGTGATCCGGCTGACCGGACTGGCCGAGGTCGATCTACGGTCTGGCGCGGAGTGTCCCGCCGGAATTGCCATCACCGCCACGCTGGATCAAGCCCGGATCGTTTGCCCATCCATGCCTGGCGTGTTGCGGCCACCGCTTCATTTGCTGTTGGGCTGGCCCGGTTCAGAACCGATTCCGTTGACCCTGCCTTATCCACAACGAGGCGCGGTTTTTCAACTAGCCGGGCGACCGCTGTTTAACGACGATTGGGTGCCACTGGATCGGCTAGGCGGTCTGCGCCTGCTGATTCAAGACCCGGCGGGTGGGCGAAATTTCTGGCTGGAAGGTGAACTGCTCGGGCAACCGAACCCGGTCGGTGAATGGCTGCGCCAGACCTTCCGCGCCCGGTTACCGCTGCTTGAACAGGGACGGTTGGAACTGCCGCTGTTGGCCTGGCAGAACCGGTTAGCTTCGCTGCTGGCCGGCAGCCGCGATCTGGAGGCGCAAGTGCGGTTGTTGATCAAGACCGGGCAGGGTGAGCGACTCGCGCACATTCGCATTGCCCGGTTTGATGCGGTCATTGAACCGGATCGGGCAGCGGGGGTAGTGCGGATCAGCGCCGATTCTCTGACTCGGCTGGGGACGGGTTGGGAGACGAGAGTTCGGCTCGAAATCTTCCCGTTATGGCAACCAGGAGCAGTCCCAGCGGCTCTGTCCACCTATCCGGATCAATCGGGCTGTTGGGAAATCCCCGCTGATTTGCCACCCGGCCCGTGGTGGATCGTGGGTCGCGATGGCGACTGGATGCGGTTTCGGCCCTTGTTGTGGATGGTTACCACTGGGGAAATGTCCGTTGCTACGGATTCCGCATTAGCGGCAACCGTCTGCGAATCCGATCCTGCCCAGCGGCAGTACAAGCTGGATGTGCTGCTGACTGAACTGAGGCAAAACCCGGATCATGAGGATTGGCCGTTGTTATTCGGCTATGTGCGACTGGCGCGGGAATTTCCGCCGAGTGCGCTGGATGTGCTGTGCCGATTGGCGGTTCATCCCCGCACCTTGGCGCTGGCGCTGCTGAAAGCAGACGATGAGACTTTTGAGCCGATGTGGGCGCTGTCGCGGCAAATGCCGTTTTGGTGGACTTTGCTTGCCGTCAATGACTGGCAGAATGTAGCGATCGCTTATTTTGGCGGGCTGCAAACCACCTTAGCTGAGGTAGACACCAGTGGGGAAATCGTTTTTAGTCTGTTTCAGGGGTTCCGGGAACGGGCGAGTGCGCGTCGTCTTTATTGGCGGGTCTTGTGCGACTGGCTCCAAGAGCGACTGTTTCCCAACCGGCCATTACCCAAAAACAGTGAATTAGCCGTAGCGCAGCGTTATCCCGCGTTTCTGGAGCAACGCATTGAGTTGATGGAGCAGGAACTGATGGGGCGGCATGATGCGGAAGACCAATGGCCGGAGAGCGTTGAAGTCATGAGCAGTTTGCAAGAGCTTGCGCAAAAATATCGTTATAACCATCTCAGCTCTTTTTACCGGTCAGTACGTTGTGCGCCCTTTGTCGCGGCCTATTTAAGCCTGAAAGCCATTTCTCCCTCTGAACAGTTAATCAGCGATTTGCGCTTGCTTCGCGCCTTTGATCCGGAGTGGTTTGAAAACGTCTACGCCATTGCTCTGGCCTTTGGATTAGCTACTTTGCCTTTGGAAATCTGAAATGGAACGCACTCAATTTTACACCACGTTGGTCGATCAACTGGGCCAGCGAGCGACTCGCGCCGTACTCGGTTTATGCGGTTTCCGCAATGATCCGCTGCGTACATATCTCTACACCCTGTTTGATCAGGGAGCGGGAATGCCGGGCGCATTTCTCGCCGATCCGGTGTTTGAAGCGGGCTTTGGCTGGCAATCTGCAGATCGGACTCTGGGCGGACTTGAAGGCAAACTGCTACATCCGGGATTGGCGCGTGCCTTGCGCGATCCACAGAAAAAAGGACTGAGCGAGGATTACACCTTTCCGGCTCGGCGGCGACCCTATCGGCATCAATTGGAGGCGTGGCGGGCGCTTATCGAAGGTCACCCGCCGCGTTCAGTGTTGGTCACCAGTGGCACCGGTTCCGGCAAAACCGAATGTTTCCTAATTCCGATTCTTAATGATCTGGTAACAGAATTGGAACACCGTCAGAACGCGCCATTGATTGGGGTACGGGCGCTGTTTCTCTACCCACTTAATGCACTCATCAAAAGCCAAAAAGATCGGCTGGTCGCCTGGTCTGAACCCTTTAAGGGCGGTATCCGATTCTGTCTCTATAATGGCGACACACCCAATCAGGCTAAAAGCGAATGGTCTTGTGAAGTGGCCGACCGTCGAACCTTGCGTAAAGAACCACCACCGCTGCTGGTCACCAATGCCACCATGCTGGAATACCTGCTGGTGCGAAATGAAGACCGTCCGATTATTGATCAGTCGCAGGGTCAATTACGCTGGATCGTAATTG
>JAIFNF010000055.1 GCA_020047885.1 Gammaproteobacteria bacterium
TTGCCAATACAGCCGAATGTTACCGGGACCGCATGAAACCATCCGGTGCAGTAGCCGGGACACCGCGCAGCGCATCGCCGATTGGCTGAATAGTCAGGTGGCGGATGATGACGCGACGGCGCAAGCGTTGCGCGAACGCCAGGAGCGGTGCGGATGAGCCAACTCGCCTTCTTTGAAATGCCGGAACCGCAAAGGCCGACAATGGTAATGCCGGTTAAGCAGATCAACCCGCACCATTTAGGGTTATCAGGACACGCGCTCAAAGGGCGTTGGTGGACGATGTGGCAACGATGCACCAATCCCAATCAGGAGAATTATCCGAATTATGGCGGGCGCGGTATCCGCGTTTGCGATGCCTGGGCGGCTTACGACGTTGACGGCGCACCGGCTCCGGGCTTTCTCAATTTCCTAAAAGATATGGAGGCCAGTTGGCCGGGGCCGGGATTTGACCTTGACCGCGTCAACCCGGACGGCGATTACAGTAAAGAAAATTGCCGGTGGCTGGATAAGCGACAAAACATTGCCCGCGCCAATCGTTCGCGGTTCGGCATGAAGTACCGGACAAGGTATCGCGCATGAACGCACTCTTCCTGCTGGCCTATGGCTTTCTCGCTGGAATGGCTGTCACGCTGTTGTGGGTGGCGCTATGACGCTTGCTTCCCAGGGCAGTCCGGCGTATGATTTATCTCAAGTGCTAGTAACACTTCAAGAAGCGGTTCCCCGCCCCGACAATGCGGTTTTTTTGTGCCTCACAGGTTTTGCTCCTATGGGGGATGGTCCTGTCCGTAAGGCTGGGCGCACGTCTTCTTGCGTGTTACTAACATCCCTCGCCAACGCCTTAGTAAGCGTGGCTCAAGTCTCAAGAAGGAGCAACCCGCTATGAACAGCCTTACCCCCTTTGCGTCTGCCGTTCCCGTCACCATGTCCAGCCGCGAAATCGCGGAACTGACCGGCAAGCAACACGCTCACGTTATGCGCGATATTCGCGCCATGACCGATCAGCTTTCCGCCGATCCAAATTTGGATTGGCGATGCGATGCAGAAGCGTATACCGACGAGCAGGGCAAGACCCGCGACATGTACCGGATGGACAAGGATACGACCTTGACGCTGGTGTCCGGGTATGACGCCTTGTTGCGCTTTCGCATTATCAAACGCTGGCAGGAACTGGAAAGCGCTATCGCCCTTCCTGTCACCCCTGCCCTGCCCGTCATGGAATCCTCGCTGGTGCTGGCCTGCGGGGTTGCAGGCACAGAATCAAGCGGGTATGATGGTTATGCCTCGGTAACAACCGGGGTCGAGGCTATCACCCTCGGAAATCTGGCGCTGAAGCGCCATCCTTGCGATACCGGCGCATTTTTTACGTCTGTCATTTCCTCAATGGCGGACTGTGTGGGGCACCCGAAAGGGTGGTCGGTTCCAGATTCCGATTGTGATAACCCCGTACAGTCCGCCGCCATTCTGCTATCACCAGGTGTCGGCGGTCTCCAATCTAAATCTGGAGTCCCGCTATGAATACCGCTCTATCCTGCCTGTCGTTCCAAAATGTCAGCTTTGATGTTGTTGATCGTTCCGGTCAGCCGTGGTTAAGGTCACAGCAAATCTCTGTAGCCTTGGGGTATGGTCGAAGCGATCAAGTCAACGATCTCTACGCCCGCAACGCCGACGAATTTACCGATGCCATGACGGCGCTGGTTCCGCTTCAAACGCCAGGCGGCATCCAAGAAGTTCGTATCTTCTCCCTGCGTGGCTGTCATCTGCTGGGCATGTTTGCCCGAACCGATACCGCTAAAGATTTTCGCAAGTGGGTGCCCTGCCCGTCATGGAATCCTCGCTGGTGCTGGCCTGCGGGGAGGTGCCGGTCCGGTTTCTGATTGATGAGACCGGGGAGTGGATGGCGACGTACAAGGATGTGGCGGCGACGTTGGGCTTTGTGAACAAGGAACAGCAGTACAGCGCCCGCAATGTCCTGAAATACACCGTGAAAGCCGGGGAGCGCCAGTTGCGCCACCCGCTGTATGGGGATTTGGTGTCGCTGGCCGGGATTCACCGGATGGTGGCGCAGTTTGAACGGAATGCCGCGTGTATGCCGGAACGGGCGCAGGCGGCGCGGGCGTTGCGCGAGTGGTTGACGACGGTAGCCGCGCCGTTGGTGGCGCAACCGGCCAGCGCGGGGATGCTGTTGGCGCAACAACGCCCGCTTCCGGCCGGGCAGTTGGCGCTGGCCTATGATCCGGATTATCAACAGACCGCTACCCTGCTCGCCATTTGGCATCAGACGCTCGGCGAGGCGTTCTACTTGGCATCTGAGATCGTCAAGAGCGCGTCCGGCGAACTGGCCGAGGCGTTGCGGGAGGTGGCGAAACAGCGCTGGTTTTCGACCGCGCCGAATGCCAAGCGCCTCGGCAAGTGGTTGTCGTTGCGCCAAGGGCAAGTCGTTGACGGGCTACGGATTGTTTCGACTGCAGATCGGTCGCGCAAGGTTCGCGTGTGGGCGGTGCAAGCATGACCGCGCTATCCCTGCGCCCGTATCAAACCGCCAAGATCGCCGAAGCCCGAGCGCTGATGGCGCAAGGCAAGAAATCCATTTGTCTGGTATCGCCCACCGGTAGCGGCAAAACCGTCATTATTGCCCACATCATTCATAGCGCCCTGGCCAAGGGGAAACGCGTACTGTTTCTGGCGCATCGCCGGGAGTTGATCGACCAGTGCGCGGCCAAGCTGCGCGATTTGGGGATTTGGGATTACAACGTGGTGCTGGCCGGGCATCCGCATTCACGCAACCCGGCAGCGCCGGTGCAGATTGCCAGCATTCAGACCATGATTCGCCGGGAGTTTCCGGCGGCAGATTTGGTCTGCATCGACGAGGCGCATCATGCCGCCAGTGGTTCCTATCAGACGCTGATTAAGAACTATCCCGATGCCTATGTGCTGGGCTTGACGGCCACGCCGGAACGCTTGGATGGCAAGGGGCTGGACAGTATTTTCCAGGATTTGCTGAACGTCGCGACGGTCCCGGAATTGATCGACAGCGGCTTTCTGGTGGCGCCGACGTGCATGGGGCCGTCGCAAGAAGCGGTCGCGCAACTCAAAACGGCGCTGTCCCGCGTGAAGCAACGCGCCGGGGATTATGCCGAAGATCAACTGGCCGAGGCGATGGATAGCCCGTCGCTGGTGGGCGACATCGTTTCGCACTGGCAGGACTGGGGGCAAGGGCAGAAAACCATCGTCTTTGCTGCCGGGATTGAGCACTCAAAGCATATCGTCGCCCAGTTCACGGCCGCCGGCATCAACGCGGCGCATCTGGACGGCACCATGAGCCTGCCGGAACGGGAAGGCGTGCTGAACGCCTGGCGAGGTACCGGTCTGGACGTGGTCAGTAACTGCCAGATTCTTACCGAAGGCTTTGATTTCCCGGAACTGTCCTGCTGCATTCTGGCGCGACCGACGAAGAGCGTGGCGCTGTACCTGCAAATGGTCGGGCGCGTGTTGCGCACGGCTCCCGGTAAGGCTGGGGCGCTGATTCTCGATCATGCCGGGAATGTCGTAGAACACGGCCCGCCGCAGATCGAACGGATTTGGACGCTCGGCGGGTTCGCCAAGAAGCGCAAAGTCGAGAAAACCCATGCCTGCTTTATGCCCGGTTGCGGGGCGCTGTTTGTCGAAAAGGACGCGGGCGCGGTCTGGTGGGTCTCAGCAACGCAAGCCGGGATCATTGAAAACTACCGGTTTATGGCGCGAAAGTTCGAGCGCATGGATCGGAGTAGCGCCGAGTTTAGCCAGGAAGCCAAGCTACTGACCTGCCCGGCCTGTAGCCATGCCAACTGCAAATTATGCGGGTCGTTCTTCCAGCCGCCCAGCGCCGATAGCCATGATCGGCTGGTGTGTCCGCAGTGCCAGGCGGAATACGCCAGTGACCGCCTGCCGGAAGGTGAGCAGCAAAAGCGCGGACTGGTCGAGTCGATGGACGGGGCGCTGGTGCTGATCGGCGCGGATAGCGCAGCGGTCGCCAAGATCAAAGTCAAGAATGAATACAACCGCTTACTGGAACTGGCGCGGCAAAAGAACCATAAGCGCGGATGGGTCTGGTACAAGCTTAAAGAGCAGTTCAGCGAGGAGCAGTTGCGCGAAGGACTGCCCTGGCATAAGAAAGAGTGGTGGCAAAAAGGCGCTGCTGAATCGCGGGTAGCGCCATGATCGCACCTACCGAAGACACGATTCGTTCCGCGCTGGCCTGCCTGAATCCCGATGATCGGGAGGTGTGGGTCAAGGCCGGGATGGCGATTCATGCCGAACTGGGGTTAGGCGGCTATCTGATCTGGAATGAATGGGGCTGTCAGGGCGCATCGCACAAAGAGCGGGACGCGCAAAGCGTCTGGCGGTCGTTCCATAAAAACGGCGTCGGCATTGGCAGTCTGTTTGCGGCAGCAACGGCGACCGGCTGGACGATGCCGCAGGTGGCTACGAAACAGGATTATGACCCGTCGCCGGAAGGTAAGGCCGCGTGGATTTGGGATCATGCAACGCCGGTACCCGCCGATCATCCGTACCTGCTGCGCAAAGGCGTCAAGGCGTATGGCCTGCGCGTCCACAAAGAATCACTGACCTTGCCGCTCCGAGATGTGTCTGGGGCGCTGAAAAGTCTGCAATTTATCTTTCCCTACCCGAAAGAGGGGAAGGATAAAATCTATCTCAAGGGCGGGCAAAAGACCGGGGCGTTCTTCGTCATCGGCGAACTGGCAAAGGCGAAACGGGCGCTGTTGGTGGAAGGCTACGCGACCGGGGCCAGTCTGTTTGAGCACGTCGGGTTGCCGGTGGTGGTCTGTCTGGATACCGGCAATCTGGTGGCCGTGACGGCAGCGCTGCGGAACGCCTTTCCCCGGCTTAGGCTGTTGATCTGTGGCGATAACGACGCCTTTCATGCGGGCAAGAATCCCGGTAAGGATGCCGCAAAAGCCGCAGCCGCGACCGTGACCGGCGGCGTCGGCTGGTGCCTGCCGGAGTTCCTGACCCCGACGCCAGCGGAACTCCATGACGAGGCCGGGGCGAATGCCAGTAAGGCGCAAATCAAAGCCGCCGTCGAGAAGCTCAACCAGCGGGACCGGTTGCGCTATGACGTGGAAAAGCCCACGGACTTCAATGATCTGACCCGCTGGAATGCCGGGGTGGATCGGCTGAAGTACCAAATCGAAACGGCGCTCGGGCGGATCGGGGTCATCGAAGTGCGCCCCGGCGATCTGGTGCCGATTATCCGCAAGGCCGAGGATGAATTGCTGTTCGTCGGCGGCGTCTATCAGCGCTCGGGCGATTTGGTGCGCCCGGTGCGTCACGATGCGATTGCCGGACAAACCACGGCGCTAGAAGGGATTCCGCTCGGCGCGTTGCGCTTGACGGTACTGACCGCGCCTTGGCTGACGGAACGGTTTGCCCTGGTGGCAAAATGGCGACGCTTCAACGAGAAAGAGCAAGCCTGGAAAGCCATTGATCCGCCAGAACAATACGCCAAAACCTATCTGTCCAAAGTCGGCCAGTGGCGAGCGCCGATTCTCACCGGCATTGTCGAATGCCCCACCTTGCGCCATGACGGCTCCTTGCTGAATCAACCGGGCTATGACCCGTCCAGCGGGCTGTTTATGGACTATCGCGGCACCAAGATCACTGTTCCCGACCAGCCGACCCGTGGCGAGGCGCTGGCGGCGTTGGCGGTGCTGAAAGACCCCTACAGCGAGTTCCAGTTTGCCGACCCAGCCATGGGGCTGTCGATTGCCCTGGCGGCGGTGCTGACCGCTATTGTGCGCCGGTCGCTGCGCACGGCTCCGCTGTTTGCCTTTGATGCGCCAGTGATGGGCAGTGGCAAGGGCTTACTGGTCAAGATTGCCGCACTGATTGCGACCGGACGCCCCGCCCCGTTGCTCTCGCAAGGCCATGACGAGACCGAGGATGAGAAGCGTCTGGGTTCCTTGCTGCTGGCCGGGGTCTCGATGATGAATCTGGATAATATCGAGCGCCCGGTCGGCGGGACGTTGCTGTGCTCCATGTTGACCGAGCCGAGTTGCAGCCCGCGCATTCTGGGCAAATCCGAATCGCCGGACATGCCCTGCAACCTGACCTTGTTTGCCACGGGCAATAACCTGCAATTTCTGGGGGATATGGTGCGCCGGGTGCTGATTTGTCGGCTGGATCCCGGTTGCGAACGCCCGGATGCCCGCCAGTTCACACGCAACTTGAATGACTGGGTGCCCGCGAACCGGGCCCGGTTGCTGACCGCAGCGCTGACCGTACTGCGGGCGTACATCGTCGCCGGGAAGCCCGCGCAACCCATGGCCCCGTATGGCAGCTTTGAAGAATGGTCGGGGCTGGTGCGTTCGGCGCTGGTGTGGCTGGGCGAAACCGATCCCTGCCTAAGCCGGGCCGCCTTGGAAGATGATGACCCGATTCTATCGGCGCTCCATGCGGTACTGCCCTTGTGGAGCCACGATCTGGGGGCGCGCACCTATACCGCCGGGGAAGTCTGCCAGCAGGCCACGGGTGACTTGCTGGTGGCGTTGCTGGACGTGGCCGCCAGTCGGCGTGACCCAGAGAAACTCGATCCCAAGCGCCTCGGCAAGTGGTTGCTCAAATACAAGGGGCGGGTGGCCAGTGGACTACGGATTGTGAAGGGCGAGGACGAACACAAAAAGGTCGCTATCTGGAAAGTAGTGTCCGCCGATCTCAAATCCAATTCTGCGGGGTTTGCGGGGTTTGGCGGGGTTTCGTCTCTTAGTACGCAGGATAAAATCGAAAAGTCACATTGTGATAGCAACAGCAATATGGGTGTGAATAGTAGTATTTCACCTAGCGACGGCTTGGCGAAACCCCGCCAAACCCCGCCACTCCGCAACCCCGATTTCGTGGCGCAACGCACTGCCGAATTGATCGCGCAAGGATGGCTCCCGGAAGGCGCGGCTCGCGAGGCACGATTGGAGTCCGGTTATGACGCTTGACGCCCTTTCCGACGCCCGTGCCCAGTTCATGGCGTTCCCGGCCCCACTCCAAGCCGCCATGAAAGCGGCAGCGAAGGTGGAACGCTGGTCGCCGGATCTGTGGCGACAGGAGACGATCCTGGCCGCGGAACTGATTGCCCAGAACCACTATGCCCAGCCGTTCATCGACGCCCTCGTCGTGGTGTACCAGGACGCGGCAACCCCAACCCTCGCCCAAAGGAAAGCGGCATGAACAGCACTCAACACCCCCGCAACCAGCAAATCGGCGGCGATCATTACCTGAACCTGGGGATTCAGCCCTGGGACGCCCTGAACGCCTGGTTGACGAAAGACCAGTACCAAGGCTTCCTGCTGGGCAACTGCGTGAAATACCTGGCGCGGTACAACGCCGATGCGCCGGGCAAAGGCGGACTGGCCGACCTGCAAAAGGCGCGGCATTACCTCGATCAACTGATTGAACGGGTAGAAGCCGTATGACCGCCCAAAAAGCCGATTTAAGCGCGTCTCTGCCGGAAGCGCTATCCACGTTACCCACGAAGCCGAAACGCTCCTCCAAGCCCAAGCCGTTCGCCCTGAAGGCCATTGAACCGTTGGAGGCCATGATCCAGACACAGATCATGGATTATCTGCGGGTGGAGCAAGCCCGGGGCCGGGTCAGTTGGTATTGCCGAACCAATGGCGGCGGGATGAAAACGCGCACCG
>JAIFNF010000332.1 GCA_020047885.1 Gammaproteobacteria bacterium
ACGAGGAAAAGCCCAAGATGACCACTCCCTCCCACGATTCTACCTTCATCGCGCAGGTGGAAACCCGGGTGGATCGCTTAACCGCATTGCGCGGCACCGTGTTGCGGTGTATTGGCGCACTCGGCGGCAATGCCGATTCCACCTCGCATCTGGTTTGCGAGGCCTTACATCAGGTCGCCGATGAGTTGGGGGAGATGATCGTCCATGATGCCGATTCAAATCCATCTCCCCGCCGCTACCGGGACGTTGAGGAACATCTGGTGGATATTGAGAAATAGGCATGAGGCAATCCCCCATCCCTGGAGGTCAGCGGGATTGAACGAAATCAGCCGTTGATCCGTGTTGTGATCGTGTTAACTATTTCCTCGAGCGCGAGGGATGTAACCACCATCAACAAGTCTTCCTTGCGGTAGAACTCGATCAGCGGCGACGTCTTTTCGTCGTAGGTGTCGAGCCGTTTGCTGATCGCCTCCTCGGTCTCGTCATCGCGCTGCACGATCGGGCTGCCGCATTTATCGCAAACACCCTCTACCTTGGGCGGCTGACTGCGGATATTGAAAATCGCCTGACACTGGGGATTGACGCAGGTGCGGCGGGTGGTCAGGCGGTTGAGAATTTCCTGACGGGGGACTTCGATATTGGCGACGACGTCCAGCTTGATGCCCAATTTGGCCAGGAGCGCCTTAAGCGCTTCGGCCTGGGGAATAGTGCGCGGAAAGCCGTCCAGCAAAAAGCCCTTGGCGCAATCGGGTTCCTGCAAACGGGTTTCCATAATGCCCATGATCAGATCGTCGGGCACCAGATCGCCAGCTTTCATGAACGCTTCGGCCTGTTTGCCCAGTGCCGTACCGGCCTGCACCGCCCCGCGCAGAATGTCGCCGGTGGAGATTTGCACCGAACCGTCCACCTTCGTCAACAGCTTGGCGACCGTACCCTTGCCCGCGCCGGGGGCGCCCAACAGAATTAATCGCATGAAGTCCTCCTCGGTTATGATTTACAGTTCGCTATGAGCGGATAGAAGCCGGTCACTACAGGCCACTCACCGCCGACCCATTAATGATAATCCAGAATGCCGGAAATGACCCAACCGGGGATTGACGCCAATGTTGGTTCTCCATGCTGTGTTTTATGAAAATGGTTTGCATCTGTGGGGTGAGTCGGCGTTAGCGGAAGAGGCGCCGAAACCACCCGCGCTGGTTAAAGCCTCGCCCTATCGCACCGAAGTTGCCGCCTTGCAGGACGGTCTGGCTAGAGCCGGATTCACGTTCCGGGTGAATCGACATACTGTCGGCGAACACTGGTTCTGGCTGCCCAGCCAGGGCGACGCGCCGTTGCCGTCTTCACTACTACTGGTGGCTGAACCGCCCAAATCCCGCAAAGCACCAGTACTGGCACCGTGGCCACTCCCGACCCTGACGCTAAGTCCCGCCGATGCCATTCTGCTGCTGGCGGCTATTCCCGATCACGCGGCTTTGGCCCCCGGTGTGGCGGTGGGCGATGATCTGCGCTACTGGAGTGCAGCGCTGCGTCTGGCGGGAGGTCTGGCGTTCCGGCGACAGGTGTTACCCGGTCTGGTCGAACGGGAAGGGGAATACTGGGCCTGCTGGACACCCATTTTCCTCGGCGAGGATGGGGTGCGGCTGGAACGACTGGCGCGCGCCATGCCGCCTGCCGCCCGGGCTATCGGCGCGGATCATCGCGTCCCGCCGCTGACCGCTCCCCGTGAGGTCTTGCGCGCTTTCCTGAACGGGATTGTTGACGATCTGGTGCGTGGCGCGATCCCGCTCCCGATGGTGAAAGGGCCGAAAACTGGGGAATTTAATCTCCACACCGAATGGTTGGATGCCCTGCGCCGACCGGATGGCAGCCTGAAGGCGACCCGGATCGAAAGCCAGCGCCTGATGCAACAGATTCGCGACTGGCAGCGGCCGCTGTTGCGGTTGATCAACGCCCCCTTCCGGCTGTGCTTCCGGCTGGAAGAACCGGGTATGGACGATGGCGTGACCGGCGAGCGGGAAGAACTGTTCTTTCCCAGCGCCGCGACCCCGTGGCGCATTCATTACCTGCTCCAGGCGCGTGAAGATCCGAGCCTGTTGCTGCCCGCCGAGAAGGTGTGGAAGGCGAAACATGGAACCGACGCCAATCTGAACATGCTGGGGCCGAAAGCACGGGAAGGTCTGCTGGCCGCGCTGGGTCAAGCCGCGTCGTTGTGCCCGGCCATTGAAGCAAGCCTCAAGGAGGCCGCCCCGGCAGGCTATGCCTTGAATACCGATAGTGCGTTCCGCTTCCTGGCGGAAGAAGCGCCACTGCTGGAACAAAACGGGTTCGGGGTGATGCTGCCCGCCAGTTGGACGGGCAAGCGCCGGGTCAAACTGGCGGCGAGCGCCCAGGCGAAAACCCGGTTCCAAGCCAAGGCGGGCATGACTCTGGATCGGGTGCTGGATGTGCAGTGGGCGATTGCGCTGGGTGATACCGAGTTAACGATCAAGGAATTAATGGCGCTGGCGAAGCTGAAAGCGCCGCTGGTGCGGGTGCGTGGTCAGTGGGTGCAGTTGTCCGCGACGGACATTCAGGCGGCACTGGCGCTGCACCAGCGGGAGAAAGATAGTTTCACCGGTCGTGAGCTGTTGCGCATTGCGCTGGGGGCGGAAAAGGTCGGTGATTTGGAGGTGAAGCAGGTGGCCGCGGATGGGCCGTTGGGGGAACTACTGGCCGGCCTGGCGGCGGGCGATGCGATGAAACCGCTGCCCCCACCGCCCGGATTGACCGCGACATTGCGGCCTTATCAGGGACGCGGTTACGCCTGGCTGGAGTTTCTCACCCGCTGGGGGCTGGGTGCGTGTCTGGCCGACGATATGGGGCTGGGCAAGACCGTACAGACGCTGGCGCTGCTGCAACGGTTGCGCGAGGCCGGGGAAACTCGTCCGGCGTTACTGATTTGCCCGACCTCGCTGGTCGGCAACTGGTTCAAGGAATCCGCACGCTTTACGCCGCAGTTGCCGGTGATGATTCACCACGGTTCCGACCGCGAGAAGGGGCAAGTATTTATAACGCAGGCGCAAACTCACGCGCTGGTGCTGTCCAGTTATGGCCTGTTGCACCGGGATTTGCCGCTGTTCCAGGATGTGACATGGGCGGCGGTGATTCTGGACGAAGCGCAAAACATCAAAAATGCCGTGACCAAACAGGCCAAGGCGGCACGGGCGATACGGGCGGAACGGCGCATCGCCCTGACCGGCACCCCGGTGGAAAATCATATCGGCGATCTGTGGTCGATTCAGGAGTTCCTCAATCCCGGCTTTCTCGGCAGCGCTAACCGCTTCAAACGGGAGTTTTTCATCCCGGTTCAGGTGCAGCGCGATACCGATGCGATGGCGCAGTTGCAACGGGTCACCGGTCCTTTTGTGCTGCGCCGGTTGAAGACTGACCGCGCCATTATTCAGGATCTGCCGGAAAAACTGGAAATGAAGGTCTACTGCACATTGACCAAGGAGCAGGCGAGTCTGTACGCGGCAGTGGTGCAACAGGCCGAGGACGTGCTGGACGGTGCCGAGGGCATGAGTCGGCGTGGGCTGATTCTGAGTACGCTGCTGCGGCTCAAGCAGGTGTGCAACCATCCCGCGCACTTCCTGGCCGATCATTCGCCGATGCCGGGGCGGTCGGGCAAGTTGGCGCGGTTGACCGAGATGCTGGAGGAAATTCAGGCTATGGACGAACGGACGCTGATTTTCACCCAGTTCGCCGAGATGGGGCGTTTACTGGAAACCCATTTGCGCGAGCAGTTGGGCCGGGAGACGCTGTTCCTGCACGGCGGCTTGACGAAGATTCAGCGCGACCGCATGGTCGAGCGCTTTCAGGACGAAACGTCCGGGCCGCCGGTGTTCATTCTTTCCATCAAGGCGGGTGGCACCGGCTTGAATCTGACCCGCGCCAATCACGTCTTCCATTTTGACCGCTGGTGGAATCCGGCAGTGGAAAATCAGGCGACCGACCGTGCTTTCCGCATCGGTCAGACCCGACAGGTGGAAGTGCACAAGTTCGTCTGTCTGGGCACGGTGGAGGAGAAGATTGACGAACTGATCGAACGGAAACAGTCACTGGCCGAGAAGATTGTCGGTAGCGGCGAGGGCTGGATTACCGAATTGTCGACGACTGAATTGAAAGACCTGTTCCGACTGCGCGCTAATGCTGTCGAGGATTGAAACGGATTATTGTTGATGAATTCCGAAGACAAGCCGTTAGTGTGGCTGCAGGGTGAGATTAAGACACCGCCTTTTTCTCCCTCTGCCCGAATTGAAGCGGGCGTATTACTTCGGCGGCTCCAGCAAGGCCAGATGTTACCTATGCCGCACTCCAGACCGATGCCCAATATCGGCTCAGGTTGTCATGAACTTCGTATCCATGACTTGAATATGACATGGCGAATTATTTACCGGCTGGATGTCGATGCCGTGATTATCGGCGAAATTTTCAGTAAGAAGACTGCAAAAACGCCGAAAAAGGTGATTGACATCTGCAAGCGGAGGTTTCAGAACTATGATGAATGAATGCAAAAAGAAGCGACTGATCGACAAAGGTTGGAAGATTGGCGATGTTAAAGAGTTTCTCCAACTTTCTCCTGAAGAAGCGGCTTATATCGAGTTTAAGCTTAAGCTGAGTGATCGCCTTGAATCGGATCCAGCTACAGTTGGATATACAACGCAATCAGCGGCTTTAGAATTAAAGGATTAATAAGCCATGGGTTATTACGATTATTTTCCCCCAAGCCGCCCCATTCCAGTCAGTGGCGGCATCAAGGCGCAAAGTCAGCGCGGCGCCTTCGCCAGCCGCTGGTGGGCCAAGCGTTGGATTGCCGTGCTGGAGGGCTTCAACATCGGTGCCCGACTGGGGCGCGGTAAAAGCTACGCCCGGCAGGGGCAGGTGCTGGATATCCAGGTGGTGCGCGGCGAGGTCAAAGCGCGGGTGCAGGGTTCGCGGAGGCAACCCTACCAGGTGAGTATCCAGTTGACACCCTTCAAGGCGTCGGAATGGCGGAAACTGACGGCAGCCATGGCCGGGGAAGCACGCTTCAGCGCCAAGTTGCTGGCCGGTGAAATGCCGACCGATATTGAGGAGATTTTCGAGACTGAGGGACTGTCGCTGTTTCCCAAACGGCATGGCGACCTGGAAACGGATTGCTCCTGCCCGGACTGGGCGAATCCCTGCAAGCATATCGCGGCGGTGTATTATCTGATCGGCGAGGAATTTGATCGGGATCCGTTTCTGATGTTCAAGCTGCGCGGCATGGATCGGGAAGCCCTGTTGGCAGAGTTGGGTGAAGCGGCAGGCGATGATGACGGCTGGCCGCTGGCGGAACCGGAGCCGTTGCCCGAGGAACCCCAGGCGTTCTGGACTTTGTCACTATTGCCCGAAACCGTGGCCGGACCGCTGATTGCCCCCGCCAAATCCACCGCCCTGTTGCAACGACTGGGAACGTTCCCCTTCTGGCGCGGCGATGCGTCGTTGCTCGAGACGCTCGAACCGGTGTATGCCGCCATGGGGAACGGGGCGCTGGCGGCGCTTGGGGAAGCGGTAGAGGAACGTTGAACACCCCCTATTACCGGGGGCGTCATGCCGAATTCTTCATGATTGACAATTTTGTTGGTTTATCGTTATATAATTTAGAATATAGCGAGAACAGGAGGATGTTCGCAATGCTGATGACCCAACCACTTGAAATATCAGGTCACCTTTGGCTGAACCGGGAAGGTCAGGGTTATCTCGGTGTGGGACGTGTTGCACTGCTTGAGCGCATCGATGAGTGCGGTTCCATCGCTCAGGCCGCCAAGCGCATCGGGATGAGCTACAAAACCGCCTGGGACGCAGTGGACGCAATGAATAACCTGGCGGATCAGCCACTGGTAATGCGGGCGACCGGCGGTAAAGGCGGCGGCGGCACCCATCTCACTGACTACGGGAAACAGGTGATCGTCGGCTACCGACTCATGGAAGCTGCGGGTGTGAAAAACTTTGGTCAGATTAACAACCTATTGAGGGCTATCAGTATGAAAACCAGCGCCAGAAATCAGTTTCGCGGGCAGGTCAGTTATTTGGGAAAGGGGGCAATTAACAGTGAAGTGAAGGTAGATTTGGGCGAAGGGCTGGAGATCTTCGCCATCGTCACTAACGAAGCTGCGGAGGAACTCGGTCTCGCTTTGGGCAAGGAGGCGCTGGTGCTGATCAAGTCGAGCTTCGTGCTGCTCTCCCCGGACGAGAATCTGCGGATCAGCGCCCGTAACCAACTGTGGGGCATCGTCCGGGAAACGATCCCCGGTGCTGTTAATAGCGAAGTCAAATTGGAACTGCCGGGCGGGCGAGTATTGACCGCGATCATCACCAAGGAAGCGTTGAACGAGTTGGGCTTTGCTCCGGGACAACGCGCCTGCGCTTTGATCAAGGCGTCGCATGTCATTCTCGCGGTTAATGGTTGACGTATTCACTCGGAGACATTCGTTCATGAAATCACGCTTTATTGCCCTGCTGGTCGGCCTGACGTTCGCCATGTCCAGCTTCATCATCCAGGCCGCTGAAGTTCAAGTGGCAGTCGCTGCCAATTTTATTGCACCCATGGAGAACATTGCTGCCGAGTTCGCGAAGGACACCGAACATCGCGCCGTGGTATCGACGGGTTCAACGGGCAAGTTCTACGCGCAGATCAAAAACGGCGCACCCTTTGACGTTTTCCTTGCCGCCGATGACCAAACCCCCGCCAAGCTGGAACGTGAAGGCGATACCGTCCCCGGCAGTCGTTTCACTTATGCCATGGGTACGCTGGTGCTGTGGTCAGCCAAGCCAGGCATCGTGGATGATCAGGGTGCCGTGTTGAAAAAAGGTGACTTCAAGCATCTGGCTTTGGCCAACCCGAAACTGGCTCCTTATGGCGCAGCAGCGGTTGAGGTGATGAACGGCATGGGCGTTCTGGAAACCCTGCAACCCCGGTTTGTGCTGGGTGAAAATCTCCCGCAAGCCTATCAGTTCGTGGTCAGCGGCAATGCCGAACTCGGTTTTCTCGCCCTATCGCAGATCATCAAGGACGGCAAAATGATCGACGGCTCGGTGTGGAAGATTCCAGCGGATCGCCATACGCCCATCCGCCAGGATGCAGTGCTTCTCAAACGCGCCAAGGACAACCTGGCTGCCGCTGCGCTGGTCGACTACCTCAAGGGCGATAAAGCCCGCACCATTATTCAAGCCTTTGGTTACGATCTTTAAATTCGCATGTCTGCGTTTTCCAACGCCGACTGGGGCGCAGTCTGGCTCACCTTCAAATTGGCCAGTCTCACGACCCTGATTTTAATGGTGGTCGGCACGCCCATCGCCTGGTGGCTGGCGCATACCCGTTCGAAATGGAAAGGGGTGGTCGGTGCGCTAGTAGCGCTGCCGCTGGTGCTGCCGCCGACCGTGTTGGGCTTTTATCTACTGGTAGCGATGGGTCCCTACGGACCGGTCGGCCATTTCACGCAGTGGCTTGGTATCGGATTGCTGCCCTTTACCTTTCCGGGACTGGTGGTCGCCTCGGTGTTTTATTCGTTGCCTTTTGTCGTGCAGCCGGTGCAAAACGCTTTCGAGGCGATTGGCCAGCGACCACTGGAAGTTGCAGCGACTTTGCGCGCCGGTCCTTGGGATGCCTTTTTCACCGTGGTATTGCCGCTGGCCAAGCCCGGTTTCATCACTGCCGCGATTCTCGGTTTTGCCCACACGGTCGGTGAATTTGGGGTAGTGCTAATGATCGGCGGCAATATCCCGGAAAAGACCCGTGTGGTATCAGTGGCCATCTACGATCACGTTGAAGCGCTGGAATACGCCGAGGCGCATGTGCTGGCGGGCGGGATGGTGCTGTTCAGTTTTCTGGTATTGCTGACCCTGTATTCCCGCAAAGGCGCAACCTCGTGGAAATGAGCACGCCAGCAGGGATTCAGGCGCGCTTCCAAGTCGTCTGGCCGGGATTTACCTTGGACGTCGATCTCAACCTGCCCGGTCGTGGCGTGACTGCGCTCTTTGGACATTCCGGTTCGGGTAAAACCACCCTGTTGCGCTGTCTGGCAGGACTGGAATGGCATAACACCGGGTTGCTGCATTTCAAAGGTGAAGTCTGGCAGGACAGTCAACGCGGCGTTTTTCTGCCGACTTATCAGCGGTCGATTGGCTACGTTTTCCAGGAAGCCAGCCTGTTTCCGCATCTATCGGTGCAGAAGAATCTGGATTACGGACGCCGGCGGGTGAATGGCAGGCATAAGGTCTCGCTGGATCATGCGGTGGAATTATTAGGTATCAGCCACTTGCTTGACCGGATGCCTGACCGGCTGTCCGGGGGGGAACGCCAGCGAGTAGCGATGGCCCGCGCACTGGCGACCAGCCCGGAATTGTTGCTAATGGACGAACCGTTAGCGGCGCTGGATTTGAAACGCAAGCGTGAAATCCTGCCCTATCTGGAACGCCTGCACGACGAATTGGAAATTCCGGTGTTTTACGTCAGTCACTCACCCGATGAAGTGGCGCGACTGGCGGATCACGTCGTACTCCTCGCGGAAGGTCGCGTCGTCGCGGCGGGTGGTCTGCGGGACACGCTGGCACGGCTGGATTTGCCGGCCACCTTTACCGAAGACGCGGGCGTGGTCATCGAGGCGGTGGTCGCGGATCACGACGAAAACTACCATTTGACCCGGCTGGATTTTGCCGGGGGTAGCATCTTCGTGACGCGACGGCAGGAAACCATCGGGTACCGGTTGCGCTTCCGCATCCATGCCCGGGATGTCAGCCTGGCGCTCACTCGTGCTGAAGGAACCAGTATCCTCAATCTGCTGCCGGTGACGGTCATCGAGATCGCTCATGCCGATACGCCGTCGCATGTCCTGATCCGGTTGGATGCGGGTGGTGCGCCGCTGATTGCCCGCATTACCCGCCGCTCGCTGGATCATCTGGGTATTGCACCCGGTCAGCCGATGTGGGCACAGATTAAGGCGGTAGCGCTATTAGCGTAATTAAAACAGCAACCTATTTCAGGAATCCCCTCCCATGTACCCCTGCGCCCTGTCTGATGAAGCTCTGAAACGCCTGCTGGCCGAGGATGTTCCCTTCGGTGATCTGACCACCGAATCGCTGGGTTTAGCAGGTCAACCAGGTCGACTCGAATTCCGTGCTCGTGACCCGATGACCGTCTGCGGCGTTGAAGAAGCGGCGCGCCTCTTCATGCTGGCTGGAGCGGTGGCCCATTTAGTGACGCCATCCGGTGCCACGGTAGATAGCGGCACAGTGCTATTAACTGTGGAAGGTTCAGCCGATGCGCTACATCAGGCGTGGAAAACGGCACAGACCCTGGTGGAATGGGCCAGCGGGATCGCCAGCGGAGCCGCCGCTTTGGTAGCAGCGGCGGCTCCCGTGCCGGTTGCCTGTACCCGCAAGAATGCGCCGGGTACTAAAGCACTGTCGATCAAGGCGATCCAGTCCGGCGGTGCTATCGTCCATCGGCTCGGCCTGTCGGAAACTCTGCTGATTTTTGCCGAACATCGCCTGTTTCTCGACGAACCGCCTATTGCCACTATAGCCCGCTTGCAGACCCGGCAGCCGGAGAAAAAGGTCGTAGTAGAAGTGGGTTCGGAAAATGAGGCGCTGATTTGGGCACGCGCCGGCGCGGGTGTGTTGCAACTGGAAAAGTTCACACCTGCTGCCTTGCGTGCGTGTCGGGAGCGCCTGGAAGCAGAGGATTTGCATCTGGTATTGGCTGCCGCTGGCGGAGTTCGGGTGGATAATGCGGCTGATTATGTGGTTGCTGGCGCTGATCTGATTGCGACTTCAGCGCCTTACAGCGCCGCACCGCGTGATGTACACGTGCGATTTCTCAAGGTGGGCTGAGGCAGTCTATTCCCCGGATGAAGCGTATTTAATGCTCTTCGCTATTATCGAAACCACTGGAGCTTATTCCCACTCACCAGACCTGGTTAGCCTTGCTCGGTGCTCACTTTGTCGCTCTATACGCAAATTCCGGGTAAGGTGTGCGGAATCTTGGACTTGAGGAGCCAATAACGTGGAAGTTACCGCTAAAATCACAGACAAACCTCAATATGGGGTGGGCGACGCATCGTATCAGGCGGCTGGCGGTGAAGTCGGTATTCGGAAACTGGTCAATGATTTTTATGACGTGATGGAACACTGGCCAGAAGCACAAA
>JAIFNF010000111.1 GCA_020047885.1 Gammaproteobacteria bacterium
CTCAAGGCGAAGACCCCTTGGCAGCCTCCCGAGGAGTGCAGGGCCTGAAGTTTTCAACACAGTTGCTCCTTGGATAAGGAGGGGTGGCGCGAAGCGCCGGGGTGGTTCGACGCCCCCAAACCGCCAAACACCCTGGCCTTATGCACCGTCACCGCATCCACCGGCAGCGCCTGCCGCTCAATCCGTCCACCCTGCAACGCCGCATCCGTCTTATCCACCGCCAGCAGCGCCCCAAACCCGGCCAGCGCCGCCAGTGCCTCATCCACCGCCCCAAACGCCTTGCGCAATTTGGAACCGCCCGCCACCCGCTGATCCCGCAACCGCGCCCCAATGCTTTCCACGGTCAACGGCCCCGGCGCAGTCGGTAATCCCGCCTCTGGATGCCGTTCCGCCACGCCCACCAACCACGCATGAATACCCGGAAAATCCAGCACGGCCATCTGCACCGCCAGCGCCGCCTCCGGATCGCGGAACGTATCGCGGGTCTGCTCCAGCAAATCCGGCCAATCCTGGAACCGCAACGCCCCATGATGCCGGCGCACCGCGATGAACACCGCCAACCGTTGCCACAGCGGCCAATTCAACTCCCCGGTGTACCACCAGGCCAGCACCGCGCCGATTTCAGCATGATGGCTGAGAACCGAACGCGGGCCATGCCGCAACAGATAATCCTGAAACCACGGCGTGGCCTTGCCCAGGTCATGGAACAATCCCGCCACCCACGCGATAGCGGACACTTCGCGCCGGGCAGTCGGGGCAATACTAGCCGCCGCCCTTTCCGCGACCCGCTCCAGATGCACCGGCAGCGGATCGTTGGGATGGGCGAACGTGTCAGAGAAACGCAACAGTGTCGGGGCCGACGCCATAACAACCTCCCTGGCTACTTTGGCCACAAATCGACTGACCGTCGCCAGCCAGCACAATCTCCTGATAGCGATGCACAATCCGCTCATGGTCCATGACCGCCGGAATCCGCAACCGGTGATACTGCCGACCCTCGTCGTAGTGAACCGCCACCCCATCGCTTAACGGCATCGCGGTCTGCGCCGCCCACTCACCTGCCGGTAACGCCTGCGCCGCCCATTCCCCCACCCAGGCCAGTTCCGCCAGACAGGACGCCAGACCCAGCGATACCGTATAAGCGCTCCGTCCCGCCCGCAGCCGCGCTGCCAATTCATCTGCGACCGGTTCGGCCAACCCGGCGACGTAAATCCGGAAATGCGGCTGGCGCAAAAACTCAAACGGTACCTGGGTATGGGTATTTTCCTGTGCCAGGGGCCGGAAAAAGCCATCCGTCCCGGTCTTGGTTTGCAACAGATTGAGCGCCGCACGGAACACCCGCACCGGGGCGCGCAGCCCCACTGCAATACGCACCTGCGCCCAACCCAGTCGCTGGGCATACTCGTCCTTGCCATAGCCAAGGATCGCCCCCAGCATCCCCAACACCGCCGGCGGCGGCGGCAGGGGATAGCTCACTGGACTCATCGGGGAATAGGGCTTCTTGAATTGCCCATAATCCCCGGAGACCTCGAAGACCAGGGTGCGCATGGCTACACGTCCAGCGCCGCAACCGGCAGGCCCGCGTGTCCGGCCAGTTCCGCAAACCGGCCGGTCTGACCGTCAGCCTCGCAAATCAGCCGCGAGTCCTGCATGACCCGCAGGCCAGTCAGCGCCGGGTAATCGCACCAGGCGGCCAGCAATTCGCTCACGTCCAACCGGAAGTCGCGGGTCGAACGCAGGGCGGTGTCTTCCACCGTTTTGCCCGACAACGCCAGTCGCCGGGGCAATCCCCCCAGCCGATAACCGGGCTGATACTGCGCCACCACCAGCAACAGCGGATCGTGACCCAGTTTGGAATGGGTGTTCAGCGCTGCCGTCCCCCGCCACAACGCTTTCAGCAACAAATCCACATCCGCCTCGCTCAAGCCGGTCGTCCGGGCTGCCGTTTCATTGGCGACCCCGTAGGCGGTAATCAGCGCATAAGGCAACAGCCAGCGTTCGGCAAACGATTTCTGGTTACCGCTGGCGCTACCGGCATAAGCGGCGGTTTGCTGCACCAAGGTCGGACTCACCCGATGCAGGGAACGGTTGAACGCGGAAAACTGCACCGGTCCGGTCAACTGCAAGGACGGCTCATTCTTGCCCAGTGGCAACGTGGCACCAAACAGCCGGGCATCGATGCAGCCGCGCAACACCGCTTCCTGCAAGGCGCGGCGCTTCTCCTCGCCTTTTTTGCCCTTGGCGGCTTCAGTCAGAAATTGTTCCGCCCGATCCTTGCCCTCGGACAGATAGCCATCCGCCTTGAGCGTATCGCGGATCAGCACTTCCCGACCGGTAGCCAGCCGCTTGCCAACATCCGGCTCCAGGCTCACAAAGTAGTCGCGCACCGTGCGCTTGATCCGCACATCGCTGACCGTCGCTTCACCGGTTTCCGGATCGGTGCGCGGACGGTTTTCATCGAGGGGATCGCCGTTGGGATTACAGTCTGTGGCTTGGTAGGTGAACATTATTTCATAGGGTTGGGTAATAACAGTCATGCGTCATGCTCCTGATGGATAAAAAGTTTTAGCCCCCCTCTCCCGCAGGCGGGACAGGAGTTGGGAGTGAGGGTCTGGGGGGTGCTATTTCTTCTCAAGCTGCCCAATCCGGTACGCCAGGCTGTAGCCGAGCGTGAACGCAAAAGTCGCCTCTTCATCGCTGATCGCCCAGACCTCGCCACACGCCACCCAGGCATTCGCCAGATCCGGGTCCAGGCCGGTGATGACATAACCGAGCTTGCCGTACTGAGCCAGTTTCCCATGGCCTTCCCGGTACAACCGCTGCAAGTGCTGGCGACTCAACAACCGACCGATGAACTTCTTGGTGAACGGATCAGCGCCGCGCTCCTGCCGCTGCACCGAAGCCACCTGTGAGGCATAGCAACCGGTCAGAAAAGCGGTGATCAATTCAGGGCGGCGGAAAAAATCGGCATGATCTTGCACATAACGTCCATAAGGACTGTTGGGAACAGCGTCAGACATCGCGGGATGCTCCTTAACGGGATCAGGAATAATGAGTTGCGTGAGGCGGGCGTAGCGGTACAAACCCCAGGCTTGCCGGGTCATCCAGTGCAACAAATCCGGATTGCGCTTGCCGGTATCGAGCAGCTTGGCGACCAGATTGCGCAGGAAATGGCGGTAGACCACCGACTGACCGGCGAACAACGCCGCCAGCCAGTTGCGCACTGTGTCATCGCTGGCTTTATCGCTGGCACTGGAGAAGTTCTTGAAGGTCATGGCCGTAATGCGGACGGGCTTGATCTCCTTCTTATCCTCCACGGTCAAATCCGCCGCTTGCGCGATGGCCTTACTGGCGTTGTGCAAAACGCGCAACCGGCTGGGCAACAATTGCTGCACCTCAGCCTGCACGCGCCACGAAGCGTTCTGCTGCTTGTAAAAAATCAGCGCCAACGCCAACTGATCGCCATAACCGGCGAACTCATCCGTCAGCGCCAGTTCATCAGCCACCAGATCCCGCGCCTTGCCCAGTTGATAGCGGTCGGGCCGCTGGCCGATCCGGGCGCGCAACTCCTCCCGCACCTCGGGATTGTTGCTGTAGGGCAGGATCAGATAGCTCTGTCCAGCCATACTGCTGGACAGCCAGGTTTCGGCAAAGGTGAAGGTTTCAGCGATGGATAAGGCGCAATCGCCGCACACCGGAAAATTGCGATGTGCTTTGTGCGCATGGAAACCGCCGGCGATGCTGCCGGGGTTATTCAGGTTGTAACAGGCCAGCACCGCGTAATTGCCATAAACCTTGACGTCGGTTTGGCCGCAGACCGCACAACTGCCCTGCTTACGGATGCCGCCCTTGTCAGCAAACGCCTCCAGCGCCCGGTCGACCATCAATGCCCGGCTTTCCGGCCAGGCATAGACCGGTTGCAGATGCTCATCAGCCCAGTACAGATAGGCGCGATGATCCTTATCAACGCCCGCTTCTTTTTGCTTGGCCTCGATTTCTTTCCCGATAATCTCCCGGTCACGATCAAAACGGGCCAGACCGTCCACCAGCCACTGCCGCCGGACGCCGGGTAATTCGCTGTAATCAGCCAGCGCCTTAACCGCATTCGCCAACCGGGGACCCGTATTGCCCGCCAACTTGCAACATGGGGTGAAGTCAGTGCCATTCGGCGGCCCGGAGCGGTAGACCACCCCTTGATTGCCCTGATAGGTCTTGACGCCACACCATTCGCCCTGGGAGCCGAAGCACAACGCCAATCCCCGGTCGTAATTCGCCGGCATTCCCTCATTCAACCGCTCCCAGGCCTGCCGCTCCGGCAAGCACTGGCTTAATTCATACAAGCGTTGAAACATAATGATTTCCTTCTAAAGCCCTATGAAATTCCTGGAGTGCAGCCTGCCACACCCGAACCTGCTTGTCCGATGCGACAAGCTTGTCGCCTCACCTCCCCTCGCCCGCCTGCGGGAGAGGGGCCGGGGGTGAGGGCGCTCATTGCCGCAACGCCGCGATCTTGTCCCGACGCTCCTTCTTCTTCGCTCCCCAACCGACATAGCCGAACACCGCTTCCGCCAGCACCGCCAATTCCCCTCGATCCGAAGCAGCCCAGTTCACTCCTTCCTTGAGCAACTGATTGATCTGGTTAATGACCTCACCGCCCGGCTCCTTAACGCCTCGCTGCTGATCCGCTTCCAGCCGTTCCCGCAGCAACTGCACCACCTGCCGTTCCGGGGACAACCCCGCCAATTTCGCCCGCGCTGCGGCCTGTTTCACCACCTCCTGCAAATCCGCCGTCGCTCCCCTCTCCTCCACCATCCGCCCATACCCCGCGGACGTCTTGGCTCCCGCGCCCAGCCAATCCAGCGCCTGCTTCAACGCGGCAAATACCAGCGACAACTCCCCGGCAAATTCCGGGCGACGCGGTGCAATGCCAAACAACAACTTCGCGCTCTTCACCACCAGAAATGGCACTGGCACCGGATCATGCCAATCCGCCGGAACCTTCTCCGGCTCGCGTCGCCAGTCCTTGATGTCACCGCCCTGCTCGTACCACTTGTTCAAATGCGGGGTCATCACATCAGCGGTCAGCACTACCGGTTCAACCGGCAGCGCGTCGAAGAACAGAAACTGCCCGGCCTGTTGCACATCCCCGAACCACTGAATCATCCGCCGGGCTTTCTCCTCCGCATTCAACATCTCATCCCAAACCTCCACCCCAGCGCGGACCAGCCCTTTAACGCCGCTCCCGGCCAAATACGGAACTCCCAGGGTGTGATGCCAGATCAACCCGTTCTCCACCGGATGCGGCAGACCCAGACCGGTCGCAAAATGCCAGTCGGTTTTGAACACTGCGCCATGACCGCCCAGTGCCGTGATCAATGCCAGTTGCCGCAACGCCTGTGCTTGCAAAACCTCCCGCTGACCGGTCAACCCGGCATTAGCGCTGACCCACTGGCGCTTGCCCTCGTCAGGAATCTTCCAGTCAGCCGCGTAATGATTAAAAAAGCGGCTGTACCACAATCCCCGGTGGCCGCCATGAGCCAGTACGGGGGCATCTCCCGCCAACTCGTAAAGCGGCAAGTTCATGGACTGACCTCCTCATCGCAAGCCAGAAAAGCACGGGCTAACTTCTTCACCCAGTCCAGGAACAGCATCGCCTCCACCTGCGCTGCTAGATAAGCGTCCATATCCAACTGCGTCACCCCGTCCAGCAAATCCGGGTAGCCCGCGAACGGCTGACCCGGCTGACTCAACCAGTCACCGAGCAGCGTGTAGAGCCGGTAATAGGTGTGATCAGTGCCCTTCCGCCGATAGAATGCCGCCGTCTGCCCCAGACCGTTCGCATGGATCATGAACGGCATCGCACTGGCGTAACTATTGAATTCCTTTTGCTTTTTGGCATCGGTCTGCCATTCATCCGCCAACAGCCGAATCCGCGTCAGCGTAAA
>JAIFNF010000042.1 GCA_020047885.1 Gammaproteobacteria bacterium
CAGGCGGCAAAAAATTCAGAAGATGCAGTATTATTTGAAGAAGCAGCTACTGCATAATTTTAGGAAATGGAGTTTTTCGACAGCCTCTTAGGCGTTGCTTTGAAGTTATGAATTTCATTTCGGATTCAGTACTCAAAGCGTTACGAGAGGAAATGCAATATGCCGATGAGTGAAGAAGCACTGCTTGAACGAGATGCCCAACGGAATGGAATATCGGACAAGAGTTATTGAACGCAGTACGCGATCTCAAGGCTGGGCGCTGGGCGCGGAAAACAACGTTTGAAACTTGGCCGGAAGGTACTGTTCACCGTCGCATCGAACGCCTGAATGGCGTCGTTGAGAACGAAGAAATTCTCATTGGCGTTTCTAGGCGTACCCTGGAAAATTGGGAGTAAGGCCGATCGGAACCCACGGGCGCTGCTCGTGTTTTGTTAAAACTGGCTGCCTGCTTTCCGGACACAATTGAGCGTTTGAGCGCATAGCCACAAACGACTGGGACAGAAAGGATCAACACGCCTGCGTGGGCGAGTCACATCGATAACCATCCGGGGATTTCGTAGCCTGCAATAGGTCGAGTCGCTTGCTTTACCTCGGTTAGCGGTTCTGATTTGCGACCCTGCGCTGGCTGGCGGAACATTTCCGGTTGATCACAGTGGGGATTTGGTGGCTGGGAGCGACGTTTAAAACCACCCTGTTTCGCAGCGACGATCCGGCTGTCGTGCTCGGTCAGGCTTATGGCCTGCTGGTCGGACAGATTTTGCCCTTCCTGAACGCCGGGGATCGGCTGCTGGTGCACCCCGGTTTGCGTTCCGAACCCGTCAATTTGCCAGCCCAACAACGGATCACAGCGGCCATGTGGTTCTTCTTCCGCCTCTGGCGCGAACGCCCACCGCGTGCCTAGGCCGCCATCCTAAGACTTTGGGGTTGACCCTTGACCGTTTGGATTGTGTTTAATGCCGCGCTGCCAGCGCCTGACGCTGCTGGTAGCACTGCCAGGCTAGTGTGATGTCTTCGAGGAACCAGTCCAGTTCGCTCATCAGCATCGCCTGGGGTCCATCGACCAGCGCCTTGGCCGGTTCTGGATGGAAATCGACCAGCACCATATTGGCACCTGTCACTACGCCTTGAGCCGCGGCATGCATCAGATCGAGGATGCCATCCAGCGAACGTTCGCGGGTGCCTACCGAATGCGAAGGATCGATACAGACCGGCATTCGGGTCAGGCGCTTGAGTACCGGAACGTGGCTGAAGTCCACCAGATTCCGGTGCGGATCGCCCATGTTGGTTTTGATCCCGCGCAGGCAGAAGACTACTCGTGAATTGCCTTCGCTGGCCAGGTATTCCGCGGCATTGAGCGACTCGTTCAGGGTTATGCCGAAGCCGCGTTTGAACAATACCGGAAACTCTTGCTGGCGACCCACGGACTTGAGTAACTCAAAATTCTGGGTATTGCGCGTGCCAATCTGCACCATGACGCCGGTGGGTTGGCCGGTTTGTTCCAGGCATTTGTGAATTTCCTCGACATGGCTTTCATGTGTGACCTCCATGGCAATAACTTTGATGCCATACCTTCCAGCCAGTTCAAATACATAAGGCAGACAGGATTTGCCGTGGCCCTGAAAGGAATAGGGATTAGTGCGGGGTTTGTAAGCGCCCATCCGGGTGCAAACCTGGCCGCGTTCGTGCAGAGCCTTCAGCATGATTTCGACATGTTCTGGCGTATCGACAGCGCATAGCCCGGCAAAGATGTTCAGGTTGTCCTGATTGAATGTCACGCCGTTGTATTCGAAGCCACTGGCTCGCTGTTCGTCGCGGTGCCGACCCAGAATCCGGTATTCTTCGGAAATGCGGATGACCCGTTCGACTCCGGGGAGTGCGTGAATGTCTTCAATGGATAGCGTTTTGGTGTCGCCAATCAGGTAGATTTCAGTCAAGTCTTGCTGGGTGCCCTGTACCTTGTGCGCCCGGGCGGCGATGCCGGGTAGTCGGGATAGATGATCCAGAGCCTGCTGGTACTCTGGAGAGTTTTCGGTGATGTTGGGTTCCAGAATGACAATCATACAAGTTTCGTTCCTGCGTGGTCGTTGGTTCGTAGGGTTGCAGCGGGTGTTCAGTGCGAGTTAGTTTAACCTTTTCCGGGTGTTTCGTGGTTTCCGTAGAGCAAATTTACTGTGAAGTACGCGCCTTGCTGGTGATTGGCGGGCCGTTGATGGCGACTCAGTTGACGCAGATGGCGATGGGTTTTTTCGACACTGTGATGATGGGCCGGGTGGGTCCGGTCGAGCTGGCGGCGGTCGCCGTGGGTACCGGTCTCTGGCATACCCTGTTTTTGTTGGCGCTGGGGATTCTGATGGCGCTCAGTCCATTGGTCGCGCATCTGCAGGGTGCCGGTCAAATTGCGAAAATCGGGTCGCTGGTTCGCCAGGCGCTCTGGCTGGCTCTGGTTCTGGGTCTGTGCAGTTTTCTTAGTCTTCGCTATCTGGATGGGCTTCTGCATCAGGTGGGTGTCGCTGCGGCGATTGTGCCGGTGGCTGGAGATTATCTGCGCGCACTGTCTTGGGGGATGTTCCCGATTTTCTTCTGTATGGTTTTACGCTTGTTTAGTGAAAGCATTGGTCGCACTCAGCCCGTATTGTTAATCAGTCTGTTAGGTCTGGCTGTCAATGTTGTTGCTAATTATGTTTTGATTTTCGGGCACTGGGGTTTCCCGGTTTTGGGGGCATCGGGTTGCGGGATGGCGACGGCGCTGGGGATGGGGGTGATGCTTATCGGGATGCTGGGTCTGGTGGTGTGGGATCGTCGTTATCGTGTCTATGGGCTTTTTAACCGTTGGGAATGGCCCTCTTGGCGAACGCTGCGTTCGCTGCTGATGTTGGGTTTGCCGATTGGCATTGGCTTGTTTATGGAAACTGCGATCTTTGCCACCGTAGCTTTGTTGTTGGGAAGACTGGGCGCAGTGGCCGCCGCCGCTCACCAGGTTGCGTTGAATGTTGCTGCCCTGACTTTCATGATTCCGTTGGGGTTGAGTATGGCGACGACTATCCGGGTCGGTCACGCCATGGGTCGAGGTGATGCTGGCGCGGCTTGGTTGAGCGGTTGGATTGGTATTAGTTTAGGTGGGTTGTTTATGGCGGTGATGGCGGTGTTGATTTTTGTTGGTCGTCGAACTATCGCTGGTTTTTATACCGATGATGTGGAAGTGGTGGTAGTGGCGGGTGGATTGCTGCAACTGGCCGCTCTGTTTCAGATTTCTGATGGTTTGCAGGTTGGGGCATTGGGTGCGTTGCGAGGTCTCAAGGATACTCGCGTCCCCATGATGATTATCATCGTGGCTTATTGGCTGATCGCTTTTCCGCTGGCCTGGCAGTTGGGAATTCGGATGGGTATGGGACCGGCCGGGCCGTGGATCGGTTTGATCGTCGGCCTGACCGTCGCCGCCTTATTGCTGAACGCCCGGTTTTGGCGACTTAGCGTCCGTCCGGGATGATGGCGTCGAGTCCGCCCATGTAGGACTTTAAGGCTTCAGGAATACGAATATGGCCGCGTTCGTCTTGGTAGTTTTCCATTACCGCGACCAGGGTTCGCCCGACGGCTAGTCCGGAGCCATTGAGCGTGTGAACCAGTTCCGGCTTGCCGGTGGCCGGGTTGCGCCAACGGGCCTGCATGCGTCGGGCTTGGAAGTCTTCGAAGTTGCTACACGAAGAGATTTCCCGGTATTTCTGTTGCCCCGGTAGCCAGACTTCTAGGTCGTAGGTCTTGGCCGAGGAAAAGCCGATGTCGCCGGTGCAGAGCGCGACCACTCGGTAGGGTAATTTCAGTTGTTGTAGCACGGTTTCGGCGTGTCGGGTGAGTTCCTCTAGTGCTGCGTAGGAGGTTTCTGGGCTGACGATTTGCACGAGTTCGACTTTTTCGAATTGGTGCTGGCGAATCATGCCACGCACGTCCTTGCCGTAGGAACCGGCCTCACTGCGGAAACAGGGGGTATGGCAAACGTAGCGCAGGGGTAAATGTTCGGCCTCGGTAATGCTGTCCCGAACCAGATTGGTGACCGGGACTTCGGCTGTGGGAATGAGGTAGTAGTTGAGTTCGCCACTGAGTTTGAACAGGTCGGCTTCGAATTTTGGGAGTTGGCCGGTGCCGCGCAGGCTGTCGGCGTTGACCATGTAGGGCACGTAGATTTCGCGATAACCGTGTTCCTGAGTGTGCAGGTCGAGCATGAACTGGGTCAGTGCTCGATGTAGTCGAGCAAGTTGCCCTTGGATGACCGTGAAGCGACTGCCGGTTAATTTGGCGGCAGCGTCGAAATCGAGTCCGCCCTCCCCTCCTAGGTCAATATGATCGCGGGGTTCAAAATCGAAGTGTCGTGGCTCGCCCCAGCGCCTGATTTCCATGTTATCGGCATCGCCGGATCCCAGTGGGGTGCTGTCATGAGGCAGGTTGGGAATGCCCAGTTGCAGGTTGGTGATTTGAATCTGCAAAGCTTCCAGTTCATTTTCGGCCTGTTTAAGTGCTTCGCCAAGTCCGGCGACTTCGTTTAATAAGGGCTGGATGTCTTGCCCATTGGCTTTGGCTCGACCGATCGCTTTGGAGCGGGTATTGCGTTCGTTTTGTAATTCTTGGGTGTGAACTTGTAAGGCTTTGCGCTGCGTTTCCAGGGTGTTGAAGAGTTCGATATTCAGGGTGTAACCGCGTTGGGCTAGGCGGGCAGCCGTCGATTCCAGTTCGCTTCTGAGCAGTTTGGGGTCCAGCATGATGGGTAAAAATTTCCTTGGGTTGGGCGGAAAGGTGTTTGATGGGGGCTGAGTTTTGCTTGGGCAGGATTATATCGGAATGATGGTGAATTTTTATTTAGATGATGATATAAAAAGAAGCCATTTTTAAAGCGGCTCATTTCGAGCCGCTTTGCTTCGATTAACGCGATTTAATCAACGATCAGACATCGCGAGTCCACAGTGAAGCCATCGCCGGGCCAGTGCCGACGCACAGCGACGCGCCGCCGGTGCTCTTGCCCTGCCGCTCCAGTTCATAGTACAGGCTGACCACGATGCGCAGACCCGTCGATCCGACAGGATGTCCTAGGGCAATGCCCGATCCGTTGAAATTGCAGATATCGGTGGTCAGGTTCATGCCATGGTCTTCCTTGAGCATCCGGCCCACGCCCAGCCACTGAGCGGCAAACGCTTCGTTGACTTCCCAGTAGTCGATGTCCCCGAACTTCAAACCGGCCTGACTCAGGCACTTGGGAATGGCCACTGCTGGCCCCAGTCCCATGACCGCTGCATCGATGCCCGCATTGCAGATGCCAACCAACTTCATCAGCGGCTTGATGCCCATGGCCTTAGCCTTGGCCAGCGACATGACCACCACGGCGCTGGCACCGTCGTTGATGCTGGAGGCGTTGGCCGCCGTCACGACGCCATCTTTTTTGAAGGCTGGCGATAGTTTGGCGATTTTCTCCAAGCTGGCGTCAGGGATAAAGTTCTCATCAGTGTCGAAGAACGTCGAACCCTTCTTGGATTTGAGTTCGACGGGCACGATCTCGCGCTTGAAGGTGCCTTCCTTGGTCGCGGTGGTGCAGCGGCTATGGCTGATCAGCGCCAGTTCGTCGCATTCCTGTCGGGTGATGCCGTATTTGGTCGCGACATTTTCGGCGGTCATGGCCATGTGGCCGGGCACCAGTTCATCGAACAGGCCATCGTGGATCATGCTGTCCTCGATATTGCCCTGCCCCATCCGGTAACCCATGCGTCCTTTGGGCAGCATGTAGGGTGCATTGGTCATGCTCTCCACGCCGACGACCAGACCGATTTCGGTTTGGCCGAGCATGATGTTATGACACGCGATTTCTAGCGCACGCATACCGGATGTGCAGTTCTGATTGACCGATACGGCGCTGCTGCGGTGGGGCAATCCGACCCGCATACTGACCTGCCGCGCCGGCAGTG
>JAIFNF010000179.1 GCA_020047885.1 Gammaproteobacteria bacterium
GGGTGCCCAACCGGAGGATGGCATTTATGTCACTGGGACGCCGGGCGATGCGGGGTTAGCGCTGGCTGCAGCCTTTGGCAATGTCGTGGTCGCTCCCGAATATCGGGATTATTGCCAGCAACGCCTGGAACGCCCGGAACCGCGCATCGCTCAGGGGCTGGCTTTGCGGGGCATTGCCAGCGCTGCGATCGATATTTCCGACGGGCTGGCCCAGGATCTTGGCCACATTCTCGAATGCAGCGGCGTTGGGGCGCGACTGGAGGTGGAGCGGTTGCCGTTATCGCCAGCACTAGTCGCCAGTCTGGATCGGGAAGCGGCCTGGCGAACCGCGCTGGCCAGTGGCGATGATTACGAACTGTGTTTTACCGTATCGCCGGATCGGGTGGCCTTGCTGACTGCCGTCGCCGCGGCTTGGGATTGTCGCTGCACCGGCATTGGCGTCATTACCGGGGAACCGGGGTTGCACCTGTGCCGGGCCGACGGCTCCGCCTTTCCGCTGGAACGCGCCGGGTATGATCATTTCGGCTAAGGTGATTTCTCATAAAAACGGTACCGGGTTCGATCATCATTCCAGAAATTAGCCACGGAAAAACACGGAAAAGCACGGAAAAATTTTTTCTGTGTCATTCCGTGTTATTCCGTGGCTAGAATTCTCACAAGCGTTCAAGCCCCTTCTCCAGCAAGCAACTTTTGCACAATCACCCCCGCCAGCATCACCCCGAACAGCGCGGGCATGTAGGAAATCACGCCATTAACGGCACGGGGCCGACCGGGCCTATCGCCGCTGACCGGTTGATGGGGCAACGGCGGGCGGCGTGGTTCATCGCTGTAGACTACTGGATAATTCAGTCGCGCCCCTCGTTCCCGCAAGCTCCGCCGCAACTCGCGAGCTAGTGGACACATCTGCGTTTGGTTCAATTGCGCCACCCGCACCCGACTCACGTCCAGGCAATTACCCGCCCCCAGTGCAGAGATCACGGGCGTATCGTGACCCAGGCAGGCCGCCACCAGCGCCGCTTTGCAGGCGATGCTGTCGATGCAGTCCGCGACAAAGTGATAGGGCAGTGGACTCCCCTCGCCCCTTGGGGGAGAGGGGTTGGGGGAGAGGGGTAGACTCGTGATCAATGCCTCGGCCCCCTCTGGCCGTAAAAATTCGCTGATCAGCGTGAGTTCCAGGGTCGGGTCAATATCCCGCAGCCGTTCGGCCATCACCTCGACTTTGGATCGGCCTAGGGTGGAATGCAGCGCTGCGAGTTGGCGGTTGAGATTCGAGGGGGAAATCACGTCATGATCGAGCAGGGTCAAATGGCCGACCCCGGCGCGGCCCAGCGTTTCCGCCACATAGCCGCCGACGCCACCTAAACCGGCTATCAGCACCCGCGCCGCCCGCAACCGGGCCAGCCCTTCAGCGCCGATCAGAATTTCAGTGCGTGCTTGCGGGTACGACATCGGGTAACTGGAACAGGCGGCGAGCGTTTTCGGTGACGGCGTTGGCGAGGTCGGACGGATCAACATTCCGCAATTCGGCCATGCAGGTCAGCACTTCCGCCAGCAATGCCGGTTCATTGCGCTCGCCGCGATGACTGCTCAACGGTTGATCCGGGGCGTCGGTTTCCAGCAGCAAACCATCCAGCGGCAGATAGCGAATCAGATTCCGCAACCGGTTCGCACGGGAGTATGTCACCGGCCCGCCAAAACTCAGCAGAATGCCCATGTCCAACAGCCGACCCGCCTGATCTTCGCTGCCGGAAAAGCTGTGCACCATCCCCCGGACGCCGCTAAAACGCCGTACCCGTTTGATCACCTGATCCACCGCATGGCGGGCGTGGATGACCACCGGCAAGTCATGGCGTCGGGCCAGCCGCAATTGTCCGGTGAAATATTCCGCCTGTAAATCGGGATCAAGATCGGGCAAGTAATAGTCCAACCCGCATTCACCAATCGCCACCGGACGTTCCCGACTGACCCAATCGTCGAGCGCGTCGAGATGTTCAGGACGGTGTTCCGCCAGATAGCCGGGATGCAGGCCATAGCTGGCGTACAACCCGGGATAATGTGCGGCGACCGCCTTCAACTTTGGCCACCGCCGGGCGCTCACCGCCGCCAGCACTTGTCCCACCACCCCGGACTGTTGCGCCCGCTGCCAGGCGGCATCCCGGTCGGCATCAAAGCTGGCGTCGTCAAAATGGTTATGGGCATCGATCAGGGTGAACATGGTCAAGCCAGCACAATCTGAATGTGGGCAGCGCGGCTGAAGACCGAGGAGGGCGTGATGCCGAACATGTTGCGAAAGGCTCGGCTGAAATGCGAAGAATCGGCGAAGCCGGCGTCCAGCGCCGCGTCAGTTAAGGTCTTATTTTTCGACACCAGCGCTGCCACGACGCGCATCCGGTGCCATTGCCGGAAGCGGCGAATCGGTACGCCGACTTCTTCCTTGAACAAATGCACCAGCCGGGTCGGGGACAGGTTGACTACCTCAGCCAGTTCATTCATTGAGTAACTGCGGGTTAAGTCTTCCTTCATCATCTGGATGACTTTTTGAATCCGCGCATCCAGGGGTTGCGGGCGCTGTTCCGGGTTCGGCGATGGAATAATCCGGTCGAGCAATTCATGCAAGGTCGCGGCGTCCGGTTGGCGCTCCCACGCCTCGTGCAGGGCGGTCAACACCTCGTCCTCGTGGGCGAGTCCATATAGACATTGCCATTCGCCGTCTTGCATGGCGTTCTGAATCGCCGGGTAATCGGGGCTTTCCGGTTCGATAAACAGGATCGCCATCAGTGCACCGCCGACTTCGATTTCATGCAGACAGCCGGGTGGAGCCAGGACACTACGACATTCCCGCCAGGCGCTGCTTTCGCTCTCCAGCACCCGGAAGGGTTGGTCGATGCCGACGCACAGCGCCGCGGAGCCGAGCCGGTGTTCGGAAATATCCGGCAGGCGGCCCATGAAAAAGCCGCGATGCTGCCAAATGTACAGCTTGTTCAAGGTATGGCCTTTCCTGGAATCATTTTGGGGAACCGCCCAAAGTGTAGACAGCCCACTAAACATTAGCCAGTGTCCAAGAGTTTCGCCGGCTATGGGGAATCGAGGTTAAATCGGCCTATGGGGAATCGAGGTTAAATCGGCGGCGGGTTGGGGTGGAGAGGAACCGTCAGCCAGACGACCCGCTCCAAGCCAATCCCCACCACCGCAAACAAACGTAGATCGGTCAAGCCATACCGTTCCGCCAGTGCCGCCCCATAGCGTTGCGCCTGCTCCCCAGCAGCCTGTAGTTCCTTCTTTACCTCGGACAGTGCCGCCAGTTCCACCATCGATTTCGCCCGCACCTGCTCCCCGGTCAATTTCAGCTTTTTCAAGTCAACGTATTTGAATTCCAGCAGCAGGTCGAGCGCCTGGGTCATCCGTCGGTCGGTGCGCACGATCAGGCTCAGGTCGATATAGCCATGATCCATCTCGGTTTCCGAGACCATCATGTACAGCCGGTCATCGAACAGCAGGGTCAGAAAGGCGATCTTGACCATCAGTTCATTACTCCAGCGATAATCCCGATTGGACAGGATCGGGAAGTAGCGCTGTTCGACGAACTCCACCAAAGGAGCCAAATCGCCCTGGAGATAAAAATTTTCCGCCAGCCGGGGAATGGTCTGGTGATCCTCGTAGGTCGGCAGCCAGGTCTCACGCAACCGTTCCACATACAGCGAGCGGGCGACCAGATTGGGGATGTTGAGAATGGACTTACCCAAAATCCCCACCCCGGTGAGGGTCAGGATGCCGAAGTAATAGAGCAGCGAGGCCATGAACGGCTGATCCTTGACCGCAATCAGCACGTCGGCCACGCCGAAGCGCTTGGCCAGGCGAGGAATCAAGACGCCTTCCTCGCCATTCAGGGCCTGCGCCAGCACCTCCTCACCATGCGGCAACTCGGCGATGTAGCGCAATTTGCTGCGGTCCATCGCCAGATTCTCGTCGAGCATCTGTTCGGGGTATTCGCCTTCGCTCTGCAGCGTCTTGAGGAAATAGAGACTCAGGGTGGGGTTATAAACGCACTGGCGGGCTTTGGTGCTGAAGCGATAGCCGTTATAAAAGGTGCGCATGAGGTCCAGGGCGTCCGCCGGCGACCAGGAACCGCCTTCCGCCGCCAACTGTTGCAGCACGGCAGCGATTTCCGTTTCAGTGAACCCGCACAGGTCGTTGAAGGCGGCTTTCAGATAAATATCTTCCCCGACGTTGTAGCCGCTGGTCATATCACTGAGGACCACCGGGGAAACGCCGGTGATAAACACCCGGTCAATCCCGCGTCCCGCGCCGGCCTTGACCGCCTTGAACAGGCTTTTCAGCACACCTTCGCCATACAGCAACGCTTCATAGTTGGCCTTCTGGCGCCCGGTCATCAGGACTTCATTGGCGAAGTTGTCGTATTCATCGATCAGCAGATACAAGGGATGGGCTTCCTGACGCACCCGGATCAGCAGGGACGACAAGGAATCGACCGCATCATCCGGGGCAATCTCAATATCCGACCAGCCATATTCGGTAGCGCACGCCTTGATCGCCGTGTTGACATGCCGATACAAGGCGGCCTTGATCTCCGGCAAGCTGCCCTGGGCGTTTACCAGCGAGAAATCCCATTTCATCACGAAATACTGGTTGTGCAGCGGCGTGGGATTTTGACCGATCGCTAAATGCCCGAACAGCGCCTCGAATTGATCAGCGCGGTTCACATCGTAGTAATGCTCCAGCATGGACAGCAGCAAGCTTTTGCCGAAGCGGCGCGGACGGATGAAGATGAGTTGCCGTCCGGCCTCTTCCAGTTGTGGGATCCGGTCGGTGCGATCCTGGTAGAAGTAGCCATCCTGAATCAGGGTGCCGAAATCGCTTAAGCCGTAAGGGAATCGCATAGGAGACTTCTCCTGGAAGGGGTGACGGTGATGGTAGCGGATCGCGCCCGGATCGCCCGTCGGGGTAATCATATCTTTACTATTGATTAACGTCGCACGACACTGGGCTGTATAAGCGCTGTTTCCCGGTCGATCCTTGGAGATTCATTATGCGGTTTAGCTCAGTGTTATCACGGTGTCTGGAATGGACGCCGCTGCGCCGGTTGTCCCTCGGAGGGCTGCTGGCCACGTTGCTGTTGCCCGGTTTGACCCTCGCTGCCGGTCTGAATGACACCGGCGTTACTCAATGCGCTGATGACTCATCCAACAACGTGACTTGCGAAGATACCAACTTTCCCCGCCAGGACGCTCAAACCGGTCGTGATGCCCAAATCGGCTTGAGCAAGGCCGGCGGCGGCTCGGCAGGCTTCGACTTCACCAAACTGGGCACCGACGGCGTGCCCCTCGCGATTCAAAACGCCGCTTGGAACAACGCGGGTTCTGAAACTGCCGGCACCCAGTGGTCCTGCGTGCGCGACAACGTGACCGGCCTGATCTAGGAGGTCAAGACCGATGATAACGGCCTGCGCGACAAGGGCTGGACCTATACTTGGTACAACTCCGACAACACCACTAACGGCGGCAGCGCGGGTTCTACAGGCGGTACCACCTGCGGCGGATTCCTTAGCGACCAGTGCAACACCCATGCCTACGCAGCAGCGGTGAATGCCCTGAATCCCCGCCTGTGTGGCTACACCGGCTGGCGGATGCCCACCCTCGAGGAGTTGCGCGGCATTATGGATTACTCGATCTATGATGATGGGGTCAACCCGACCATTAATGCCGCCTACTTTCCCAATACACGCCCGTACTACTTCTGGTCGGCGTCTCCGTATGCCCCCAGTGCTGGCGTCGCGTGGGTCGTGGACTTCTACCGTGGTTACGGCAACACCAACGTCAAGGGCGTCAGCTACGCCGTGCGGTTGGTGCGCGGCGGACAGTGATTTTGAACTTTGGCTTTAAGGAAATTTGCTGAATGGCGACCTCTTCTGGAAAAGGTTCCG
>JAIFNF010000100.1 GCA_020047885.1 Gammaproteobacteria bacterium
ACCCATCAATACACCCTCGCCATTCGTACCCTTGGCATCGGCGACATGCAGATGCGCTGAGTATGGCAACAGCAGCACCAGCGCATCTTGAAAGTCTAGACCAAAATGGCTGCAAGTCATTTGCAGGTGGGATAGATCCAGACAAAGCCGGATACTCAATTCACGCGCCTTGGCGGCAAGTTCATCGGGCATCATAAAAATGTTTTGATGCCGCTGACCTCCGAAGTGCCACGGGAACGGCGCCATGTTCTGGGGAATTAACTCCGTGCGGCCAAAATCGATCTGCTGACAGGATGCGCGAAATCGTTCGTAAAGCATAGGCCGCACGGCGGGCACTAAAGGCTTATCGGCAGAGAACCCGCCGACATTAGCCACAATCAGCAGCGAATCCGCGTTTGGAAAATAGTCCCCAATCACCTCTGTCGCCGCCACGACTCGCTGCAGGTTGTCGATGGAGCGTCGGCGATAGGCTTCATCGTCAGCCGCCAGGTCAAGCAATTCACTGTTCTCGAACAACTCAGGGGCATGGACGACCAAGCGCGAGCAAGCAGTCGATTCCAAATAGGGTTTAGGATCGATGCCCAGATCACGATAGGACAGATGAAATTCAAATAGATTCGGCTCGATCCACTCTCTATATTGCTTAAAATCATGATAGCGAACCGGTACGCCCCATTTCACGGGAAACCGATAAACACGATCAACAACGGCGTTGTCTCGCAAGTCACTCTCGAATAGAAAGTCTCCCTGCTGAAGGCAGCGCCCCGATTTCCTGCCGATGAGTTCAGCCAGTCGGTAGGGCGGCAGGCCCTGACCCGGACTCGCCACCCGCAGCGACGCTTCACTGAATGCCTCGCCCAAGGCGATATCCCGGGCAGCCACCACGCTCTTGCCGAGATTCTCGCGATTCAACAATTCACCCTGGCTAACGTGCCGACCCGGCCCCGTCCAAGGCAGCGCCTTCTCAATCTGACGAATGCCGTCGACCAGACTCCGAAATTCCCCAGGCTCAAGACTCGCCAGATGGTCTGGACCTTCCATATTCCGGTCGAGGGTGAGGTGGCGCTCGACAACTTTTGCCCCCAAGGCAACGGCGGCGATGGTGATCGCCGTACCCCGTTCATGGCCCGAGTAACCGACAATGTTGTGCAATTCCGCCAATCGCGTCAGATAGCGCAACTGAATATCCGTTTCCGGGGCGGGGTATGCACTGTTGCAATGAAGCAAGGCAAAAGGAACAGCTAACGCATTGAGTTGGGCAACGACGCGGACGATCTCGTGTTCAAAGGACATCCCCGTCGAAATGATCAAGGGTTTGCCCAGAGTAGCCGCCTTAGCGATGAGATACGGGTTGCACAGATCCGCCGAAGCGATTTTCAGCGCCGGCACGTCAAAAGTGGCCAGAACACCAACGCTAGGTTCGTCCCAAGGAGTGCAAAGATAGGTCACTCCCCAGTCCAGGCAATACTGCCTCACGACCCGGTGTTCCGCTAAGGTTAGCTCGACCTTGTTCAACAGGTCTTGAATGTACTCAACACCGAGATCCTCAGTGACAGAACCATCTCCGCGAATGCGGTACAGAGCTTGGCGATTGCGCAACTGAAACTTGACGCAGTCGGCTCCCGCCTCAATCGCAATATCCACTAATTGCTTGGCTAATTCGACGGAGCCATTGTGATTATTGCCGATCTCGGCAATAACGAAGACCCGCTCACCGCCGACGGTAAACCCGTCAATATTGAAAGTCTCTGTGGTCATATTAGTTTCGTCCGCCATGACACAACGCCCCTCGACTCAAATCGAAATGCCGAAATTCGGCAACCTGCGTTTTTGAGGGTCTCGGTCACGGCCTTTCGGAAGTGGGGTTGCACAAAGAACAGAAAAAAGCCACCGCCGCCCGCACCCAGCAGTTTTCCGCCGAGAGCTCCCGCACTCATGGTTGCCGAGTAAATATCATCGACGCGGCCATTGCTCACGGACGAAGTAAAGCTCCGCTTCATTTGCCATGCCGCATGAAGGGTTCGCCCAAAATCGGGAAGTTCACCTCGTATCAGGTGATGATGCATCTTCCGGCACAGACTCACGACATCCTTGAGTTCATTAGCCTTTTGTCCGTTGTCAAAATCAACGCGCTGCGCTTGATGAATCTTACCCGATTCATGGGGCATTTGCGTGTCGCACAAGATAAGACACTCCTCAAGCTCATTGATGATTGATTCTTCCAAGCGAATCGGATGCACTAGATTACGGGTACCGTCGAACTCGATTAAGTTGAATCCGCCGAAGGCCGAGGCATACTGATCTTGCCATCCACCGGCTACGCCGAAGCATAACCGCTCTGCTTGAAAGCAGACTTCAGCAATCTCATAGGCGGTCCAGCGATCGAGGCGAAGTTCATTAAACGCTGCAACAATGGCGGTAGTGACCGCTGATGATCCGCCCAGCCCGGATCCAACGGGGAAGTCCGATCGCACATAGAGATCAAATCCGGATGATGGGCGGATAACCGATACCGTTGCCGCCAGAAGACTGTTTTGTTCCAAGCGGTTTTGTAGATCAGTGATCGATTCGTAGCGTTGAACAGTGTCGAGATCTTCTGAATGAAGGTGAATCTTTCCGTCGGTTCTGGGAGTTAGCGTTACATGGCAAAACAGCGAAATCGTCGTACTTAGCACCGCACCCGGATGATCGATGAAAAAGTAGGTTAAGTCAGAACCGCCACCGCCAAAGCTGACCCGAACTGGCGCACGGGACCGAACGAGTATGGGTGCTTCCGGTACCGTTAGAAGACTCTCCGCGGTGACGACGTCAATGAGTCGCCCGTCAACATCCACTCTCGGAATGGCATTGAATCCAAGGTCAAGCAGTTTCAGCAAGTCTTCACGCGATGAACTCGACGGCGCCGAACGGAAACTGCGATTCATGCACAGGCGAACATTATTACTGGTCTGCCCACCCTCCAGCAGGAAACGCCGGATGTCACCATTGGTCACTACACCCACTAGCCGACCTACTGCATCAATAACGAACGTAATCTGAATACGACTGGTCTCAAGTCGGTTAATAGCCTGGAGAACGGGTTGTTCATCCAGCACGCACATATTCCTGAATGAGGGGTTTATAACAGGTATTCCCTGCGTACCTTGAACAAGAGTCGGTTCAGGTCTCATCTTCAGCAGACTCCTATACATCCAGAACCGATCCCCGCCAATTCAACCTGGGCTCGCGCATAGTCCTCCGGAGTTCCGATGTCTATGAACTGCCCTCGGCTGACAAAGAATTGAAATGGAGACCGACTCACGGCTTTCGCAAGAAAATCGCGCTCCAGCGAGAATGCGTCGTCGCTAGGGAATTCCGAGGCAATACCCTTGGGAAAGACATAAAATCCCGCATTGATCAGACCGCGACCAGCAATATTCTTTTCCGTAAACCCGACCACGCGGCTTCCCTCTGTATCTAGGCATCCGTACCGCGCAGTGTCCAGCACCTCCCTAGCGACGATAATCGGAAGCCGGTTCTGCCGCCATTGGGCTTCAATCTTATCCACTTCAAGATCCAGATAGGTATCACCATTTAATACAAAAACATGATCTGATTGGCACTGGACAAGTGCGCGGCGCAGCGCTCCCCCCGTACCTAGCGGAATCTGCTCAATCTCGTACACCAACTCCATGCCAGCGAAGCGATCGCCGAAGTGATCGACCACCATCTCAGCCTTGTATCCTAGAGACAGGACAACGCGACCGCACTGCTTTCGCGCCAAAGCGGCGAGCAAAATTTCGAGAAAAGGACGACCAGCAACCGGTACCATGGGTTTGGGTACATTGGGTGCCAAGGCTCGCAGGCGGGTGCCCAGTCCACCAGCCAGCACGACAGCCTCCATCACACCGCACCTCTCAAGGTAGTCTTCTCGACGAGACCACAGAGATCGTTCATTCGATGCCAATTCGACGTTCGCCGAATGCCCTCCGCCGTCGGTATCAGGGGACGCAGATCTAGGTCTTCCTGAGCGCGGGTCGTGCTTGGGACATAACGCAATGGCGGCGTACCGGGGAGCGGTTTCTTAGCGACTTCGATAGCAGTACCCGGCGCAACAACATCGATCACGGCCTGGGCTAAATCTGCGATGGTGAGGTCGTGCGGCGAGCCGACGTTGTATGGATAGGCGTTTTTGCCGCGCAACAAAATCGTCCAAAGCCAGATCGCCAGATCCGCCGCATACAGATAAGACCGGTAGGGCGTCCCATCACCTGAAATGCGCACCAGACCACTACGCAGTACATCACGAATGAAATTCCCGATCGCGTAATTAGCGTCTAGCGGGAGTCGCGGCCCAACGAACGCAAACAGGCGCGCAATGGTCGCTTCAAATCCATACATCTGCCCATACATGACAGTCATGAACTCCGATACGCGCTTTGTCTGGCCGTATGCAGACCCCGGGTCGGTCGTCAACGGTGCCCCTGCATACTCTTCAGGAATATGCGCCAATTCTGCCGGTTGCTTGCCGTAGACCGCGCCCGAACTGGTAAACAGAAACCGGCGCACACCATGGGAACAGGCAAACTCGAGTACACGCCGCGTTCCATCAATATCCACATCAAATGCACCCAGTGGGTGTTTCACATCCGGTTCGAACTGGGTCTCCGTGGCTGCATGAATGACGAAGGGAAAATCACCATCAGGGAAGTCGAACGCGGTGACGTTCCCGCTGAGCAGTTGCACAGATGGGTGTCGTGCGAGATGTGGGGACTTGCTGCAAAACCGCTCCGGGTCGCGTGTCAACACGACCACTTTAACGCCGAGATTGAGCGTGTCATTAGCCGTGAGCAAACTCTCCAGCAACCAGGTACCGACAAACCCTGTCCCGCCTGTCAGGAAAATCGACTGCTCGCGTAGATTCTCCCACAGGCCTTGCGTGTGGCTAAGGATGTGTTCCAGATCCTGCTGGGGTAGACATGCTGCCATGGCGATGCTCAGAGACCTCATCTGTCAAAAATTGATGCCGAATTAAGTCCAGATCTTGCCATCGACGAAACTCAGATTCACTTTATAGTTCCGATATTCCCGCACAGCAAAATGCTCAATGTGGCCTCCTCTCCGACCCATTGTCCGCGCCAAACACCTCCTCCAAACGCCCCGCTGACAACATTCTCATCCCCCACGTTTCCAAATCCTCGGGGGCGGCCAGTTGCAAACGCGCCTCCACCCAGCCCGGCAATGCCCCAAACCGTTGCCGAAGCAGGAAACTGAAAAACCTGACTTGTCCTTTCTCGATCCCTCTTTACTTGAGCCTTCCGCTCGAAACTCGCTAGATAGTGCATACGCTTCTCCTCATCAAACCGCTCGATTTCTGTCTACAACTGATCTTCCAGACCCTCCGGCAACGCCAACACCCAATCGATGAACCGGAATAACTCCAGAATATCCTGACGCGCATAGCCCCGCCGATACAAACTGCGAATCAATCCCAGTTTCGCCTGGTATCGGTTCTCCTCCGCTCCTGCCGTCTCCTGCGCCCGTAAATGCGCCTGCGTCACCACCGCAAACGGATTCATCGACGCCTCCAGTTCCGCCCACCGCGTCCGATACGCCGCCAGACTCACCAACGGCCGCCCGTATAGGTATTTGAATCGAGGCGTGACGCTTTATTCGTCAACCAACTGCATTGCACGATCGATGGTTGATTCAGATAAAAACATGCCCTGTTGTTTCAGTAGAGCGATCACCGGACGGGCAGCGGGGATTAATCCCGGTTTTTTAGCGATCATCACCAAACCCAGCGTGCCCAGCAGTGGGATACCCAGCAGTTCAGCACAACACCGACCCGCACCATCATCAATAATAGCCACTATACCGGGATGCGCTTGGGCAAACGCCAGTACCGCCGACTCACCCGATCCCAGATCCCACGCCTGGATCAATGGCGGAATCGGCGG
>JAIFNF010000090.1 GCA_020047885.1 Gammaproteobacteria bacterium
CATACCACCTACAAGAAGGAGTTGGATGCCTTATTGACCCTCAAATTTCAGACCTTTGAGGAATCACAGGTTATGGCGGGGTGAAGTATAACCACGACCCGATGCAGCTCCGGCAGCAACGCGGTCGCCCCGCCGAAGGCGACAAACGACAGCAGGACACATTCAAAAAACAGCTCGAAGACGATCATTTCCGCCCCAGCGTCCAGTAGGCCACGCCGCCCGCCACCACCAGCCCGGCGATCATCACCAGCGGCATCGGCCAGCGCAGCAGGGCAATCGCGATCACGGTCAATGCCGTAAACGGCCAGAACAGCGGTTTCTGCGGGATTGCCATGCCCATCCGCCAGGCCATCGCGAACAACAGGCCGCAACCGACCGCCGCAATCCCGCGTAACAAGCCCTGAGCCTGGGGTAACCCGCCGTAGCGGTCATACAGCAGGGCCAGCAGCAACACGATCAGCACCGGCCCGGTGAGCAGTCCCAGCGGAGCGACGATCGCGCCGGGCAGTCCTTGGTAACGCTTGCCGACCACCACCGCCAAATTGACCACGTTCGGACCCGGCAGAAACTGGCACAGACCGAGCTGGGTGTTGAAGTCTGCGGCGGTCATCCACTGGCGCTCTTCGACCAGCATCCGCCGGGCGAACGGCAACACCCCGCCGAAACCGCAGCGCGCGAAGGCTGGGAGTCGATTCTGGCCCGGAACTCATCGCCATTGCCATAATGACGCCGCCAGGGAAATCCCGCCGGCCCGGTGCGCCCCCAACGTGGCTTGAACCGCGACCGCCGTAGCCGGACTGATATAGTCCAGGGTGTCGGTAGCAACGATAATCCGATCCGGCGCGGACGGTTCCAACCCCGCTCGCGCCGATGCCATCCGCCCGGCGGCAACGGCTAAATCGGAAGCTACTTGATCCTCGGCCATGAAATAACCGGCGCTAACGATTTGGGCATGGCGCATCAAGATTTCTCCAAAAAATGGTTCTGGTTTGCGGATGGGCGCTGCCGGGACTCTCAAGAACCCGGTCGCGACGAACTGCTGCCGACGGCTACACCACAATCTGAGTTTAACTAAGGCGATTTCCTGGAAAGAGAATACCTGTCTTGATCCCCACTCCAGCCAGACGCAAGAATTTTAGCCACGGAAAAACACGGAAAAGCACGGAAAATTCTTTCTTTTTCTGTGTCATTCCGTGTCATTCCGTGGCTAATCATCCGGGAGATGATGATCGATACTCGTAATGGTCTTTATGAGAAATCACCTAAGGGGTCCTATGCCATGACTTCATCTTCCCCACTACCTTCCCTGCGATTCTGCTATGCCGAAGCGCTCCACGCCAAGACTCTCCACCTGCTGGAAACGCTGGAGCAAGCTGAAGATCCAGCCAAACACCGCAGCGCTTTAGGCGATCTGGTGGTGGAATTGACCAATGCCGGAATGGACGACTATTTTCTCAAGCCACTCCAGTTAGCCAAGGTCGGTTTTGTAGTGCAACAGACCGCGAATCTGGGCGTGGCTGGCGCGACCCGGATCATGGCGCCGATGATCCGCAATATCATTGGCCGCCTGGATAAGAACCAGTTGCTGACCATTAGCGGCTATATCCGGCAATTGATGGGTTGAGCGCATCAACGATGAGCGGCGACTGGCGACAACGACCCCTGATCCGCGTATAAAGGGCTTATGAAAATACCTCAAAGAATGAAGCCGTTGGTTGATGAAGGCTTGGTGGATGAAGTCCTCGGCCAGTTAAAAAGCGGCAAGGAAGCGCAAATTTATATGGTGCGCTGTGGCGACGCGATCCGCTGCGCCAAAGTCTACAAGGAAGCGCACCAGCGCAGTTTCAAGCAAGCGGTGCAGTACCAGGAAGGCCGGAAGGTGCGCAGCAGTCGCCGCACCCGCGCCATGGCCCAGCGCACCCGCTACGGGCAAAAAGAACAGGAAGCCGCCTGGCTCCACGCGGAAGTCGACGCCTTATATCAGCTCGCCGCCGCCGGGGTGCGGGTGCCCGCTCCCTTGGGTTTTGTGGAGGGCGTCCTGCTGATGGAATTGGTCGTGGATGCAGAGGGCCGCCCGGCCCCCCAGCTCCACGAACTCAGCTTGACCCGCACCCAGGCACGGGAGTACCACCTGCTGCTGCTCGCGGAGGTGGTGCGGATGCTCTGCGCCGGGCTGATTCACGGCGACCTGTCGGAGTTCAATATCCTGGTCGATGCGCAAGGCCCGGTGATCATTGATTTGCCCCAGGCCGTGAATGCCGCGGCGAACAACAGCGCCCGGATGATGCTGGTGCGCGATGTCGCCAATATCACGGCTTATTTTGGCCAGTTTGCCGACGAGTTGCTGACGACCGATTACGGCCAGGAAATCTGGGCGCTCTATCAACAGGGCAACCTCTCTCCTGAGGTTGAACTGACCGGATACTTTGAGCGCAGCGCCGTGGCCGCCAATGTCGATGAAGTGATGCGGGTCATTGAGGACGCCCGGGAAGAAGCCATCGCCCGCCAGGCGGCAGCCTTGGAAGCCTTGGAAGCGGCCTGAACGCCGGTTTTCCCCTCCTTGGATAAGGAGGAGGGGTGGCGCGAAGCGCCGGGGTGGTTCGAAGCCGTGATTCCACAACCTGGATCGGATTCCCCGATTCAACCTTTCACACACACGACCTGCTTGAGGGTATGCACGATTTCGGTCAGGTCGTTCTGATTCGCCATCACTGCATCAATGTCCTTGTAAGCGCCCGGAATTTCATCGAGCACGCCCTTGTCCTTGCGGCAGATGACGCCACGGGTTTGCTGGGCCAGATCAGCCTCGGTGAACTGTTTCTCAGCGGCGGTACGGCTCATCCGGCGACCGGCGCCGTGAGCGCTGGAGCAGAAACTTTCAGGATTCCCCTTGCCGCGCACGATGTAGCTGCGCGTGCCCATGCTGCCGGGGACAATCCCTAAATCGCCTTCCCGGGCGCGGATCGCCCCTTTACGCGTGACCCAGACGTTCGCGCCATAGTGGTTTTCCCGGGCAACATAGTTGTGGTGGCAGTTCACCACCTCGCTGGTCACCACGAAGGGCGGCAGATGCCGGGCCAGCGCGGCCAGCGCCAGGTCCAGCATGGATTGCCGGTTCTGCATGGCGTAGTCCTGCGCCCACTGCACGGCTTCGACATAGTCGGCGAAGTGTTCAGCCCCTTCCGGGAAGTACGCCAAATCGCGGTCAGGCAACTGGATCATCCAGCGCTCCATATCCTGGCGAGCCAAGTGAATGAAGTAGTCGGCAATCGCATTGCCAATGCCCCGGCTACCCGAATGCAGCATGACCCAGACGCCATCCGCCTCATCCAGACACAGTTCAATGAAATGGTTACCGCCGCCTAAGGTGCCCATCTGGTTCATCCATTTGGAGAACTTGCCGAACGCCTTGAGCAGTTGCGGGTGGCGGTCGGTCAGCGCCTTCAGCCCCGGTTCAAAGGGCCGGGCCGCGTCGACCAGCACCCGGTCGTCAGGATGCTGACCCCGCCCGACCGGGACATCGCGGGTGATCTGGTCAAAGACTTTCTTTAAGCCTTTTTCGTCCAGGTCGTTGGCGGTGAGCGACAGCCGGGCCGCGACCATCCCGCAGCCGAGATCAACGCCCACCGCAGCGGGAATAATGGCTTTATGGGTAGCGATCACCGAGCCAATGGTTGCGCCGATGCCTAGATGCACATCCGGCATCGCCGCGACGTGGTGGTGAATAAAGGGCAGGCTGGCGAGGTTGGTCAGTTGCGTTTTCGAGCGCTCATCGACGTCGTCGGTCCAGATTTTGACCGGGACGCGCTGGCTGGTGAGAACGGTTTGAATGGGCATAGGCTATTCCGGTTTCCGCAGGCAGAGTGCATCCGGGTATTCAATGATCAGTTGTAGGGCGGCGCCGCCCCATCCGGCTCCGTTCGCGCCGGCAGGAGAGGGGGAGTGAACGGTCACTTCTCGGCTTCGTGCAAATCCTGATCGATGTTGCGCTGAAAATCGCAGGTCAGATAATCCAGATTCATCGGCAATCCCAGTTCCAGGGTATTGATCAACTGTACCCCGGCTCGCACTTGCCGAGGCTGGCATTCCAGCAAATGGCCGCCATGCTGGCGGTCAGCCGATAGAAAGTGCAGATGCAGGCCGGGTACGTTGATCGATGCCATGAATCCGGGGGTAAAAAATCCGGCCAACGTACCCTCTATCTCATGGAACTCAAAGACCGGCTGCTCCCGCGCGACTTCAACCAAGGGCCGGTAGCTCTCCTGCTTTGGCACGGATCGCACCTTGACATGGGCAAATACGCCATCAATCCGCAGGGCGTAGAAAATATTCGGTGACGGCAACAGATTCAGCAGCCATTGCAAAAAGGCGGGGTAGTCGGTTTTTCCGGTCAAGGTATCCTGGCTCATCGGCTTGAAAAAGGTGACGCAGGCAAACGGCGTTAGGGCCTGGTCCCCGACCGGCTTTACTTGACCATCCGCGGTCATTTGATAAATCTGCCCGTCGAGCATCACCATCTCGCCATCGAGCTGATCAAAGGTGCCCAAGCCAAAATCGCCGTGCTGGCGGATTTGCGCAAACGGAATTTTTTGCTCGTAAATGCCTTCGACCAGAGCATTAATTGGGGTGCATTGGTAAACGCGGCTGTCATTCATGGTTTGGGGGTACGCCATCCGTTGAAATTCGAGAGAGATGGATTAACCATCGATAGGACTATCAAAAATCTTTCCGGGGTTCATGATGCCATTCGGATCAAACGCCTGTTTAATCGCCCGTAAATAACTGATTTCCGTTTCGTCGCGGGTGTAATTCAGATACGGCTTTTTGGTCAAGCCCACGCCATGCTCAGCAGAAATACTGCCGCCATATTGTTGTAAAACGCCGAACAGATGTTCGCTGACCGCGCCGCATTTCGCGATAAAAATCGCAGGATCCAATTCAGCCGGTTTGAGAATGTTGATATGCAGATTGCCATCGCCAATATGGCCGTACCACAACACTTCGAAGTCCGGGTATTCCCGATTTAACAGCGCATCAGCCTCCGCCAAAAACGCTGGCGCCCGTGAAATTCGCACTGCCAGATCATTTTTGTAAGGCAGATATTCGGCAATGGACTCGCTGATGTCTTCCCGCAAGCGCCATAATTCCTTCGCCTGGCTCTCGCTCTGACTGATCGCGCCATCCGCCAGCCAGCCCTGTTCCGCGCATTGCTCGAACAACGCCAGTGCGGTATCAGTATGCAACTGTTCAGGATTATCGAATTCAATCAGGACATAATAAGGGGTTGCGGCATCAAACGGCCGATGCAGCCCTTTTTTCAGCACATAGCTCAAGGCTGTTTCGGAAAAAAACTCAAAGGCGCTCAACTCCAGCTTGTTCCGAAAAACGTGATAGAGCGACATCAGGCTATCCAGATCCGGGACACCCAAAACCATCACTACCGGTTCGCGCAAGGGTCGGGTTAATTGTAAGGTCGCTTCAACAATCAGGCCCAGCGTTCCCTCGCTGCCGATGAACAAATGCCGCAGGTCATAGCCGCTGGCGTTTTTAATCAGCCCCCGGTTTAACTCCAACAGATCGCCGCGCCCGGTAATCACTTTCAGCCCGGTAACCCAATTGCGGGTCAGGCCATAGCGAATCACCTTAATTCCGCCAGCGTTAGTCGCAATATTACCGCCAATTTGACTGGAGCCGCGCGAGGCGAAATCAACCGGGTAGCACAGGCCATGCTCGCGGGCGAAATTTTGCACCGCCTCGGTCACGACTCCAGCCTGACAGGTCACGCTGCGGTCCACCGGATCGAATTCCAGAATCTGGTTCATCCGCTCCAGCGACACCACGATTTCGCCCTGACAAGCGACTGCCGCGCCACTCAGGCCGGTGCGGCCGCCAGAGGGCACCAGCGCCAGCCGGTGGTCGTTGGCGTAGCGCACCAGTTGCTGCGCTTGGTCAACGCTGCCGGGCAAAACCACCGCCAGCGGGTTCGGGGTGTAGAGTCGGGTCCAGTCGCGGCCATAGTGCAAACGGCTGTCGGGATCGGTGCGGACCTGAGCGGGGTCGATGAAAGCGCGAATGCCGTCCAGCAGCACCGCCGGTTCATTGGAATGGGGCATATGATTTTTAACCCGTTGGCGTTGGGGCGATCCGGCACCGGCTCGCTGGAGCAGACCGGCATCGTGGTGGTTCAAGGCAGAGAATGATCGGGACAACCCGGGATTTGGCTGACAATTACTTGCTTGGAGTATAGCCGTAGACCGGGAGTCGTTGATGGTCATGACACCGCTATAACTGCTCGGCAACTCCTTGGGCACTTTCCATCCGGGTAGCTGGGTGGGGTGGACACCGCCCATCTTGTAATAGACGATTGGGCCCAAGATGGGCGCCACCCACTTTACGGCATGGCTTGGATTATTGGGAGATACCGGAATGACCGCAAAACGAAAAACGC
>JAIFNF010000207.1 GCA_020047885.1 Gammaproteobacteria bacterium
CCCAGCCAGTTTCATCACCAAACAGGATCTGCAACATCAGCAACCCTATCGCCATCCCGCCCAGGAGCCGCAATCCCCAGCGCTGCCAGTCAACGTTCAACCCTGCCAAGAATAGCCATCGCTGCCGCCATCCCGCCCAAGCCATCCCGCCGAACGCCCCAACCAGCGCCGCGTTCCCACCACCGTACCGCGACCAACCCGACTCGCCAGCACCAACCGCCAATTGCAACCCAGTGACCCACCCGACGCCCAGCAATAGCGTCAGCGCCGCCAGCAATCGTTGACTCCAACGCGAACGCACGATCATCAACCCCATGCCCAGCGCCGACCAAGCCAGCAGAACAGACCACAATATCGGCATCACTGCCCGGTTCAAATACAGACCCAGACTCACCCCCGCCAACCCCAACGCTACTGTCGTCCACCGATCTCTGCACAACCCGACGATCCCCAGCGCCGCCAGCCCCAAGCCCAGCGGCCACGCCCAATCCGTCACGCTCGGCGGCCATAACCAGGCCATCGTCCGCCATTGAATAGCGACTCCGGGCGGAGCGGTCGGACGTGCCGAACCGGCTAACTCACGCTGCGCGCCGGTCAATACGGTTAATTCCAGTACTGGTGCCGTTTGCGTCACCCGATACGCGGTGCGACCTATTATCAAACCGTCGTCTACGGTCAGCGGCACCGAGCGCAACCCTAACGCTTCGGCCTCTAGCGTACCCACCGCCACCATCACTGGGGGGCGATTCAACGACCCCATCGCGATCCCGGCGTGCAACACAAACCCGGATTCCATCGGCGCGATCACCGCGATATCCACCGGCGCATCAGCCAGTCCCAGTCGATCTGCGCAATACACCCCACCCCCGAGGCGCAGTGGGCGTTGCAACCACCGCCGCAAGCCGGACCACGCACTCAAACGCTCGCGGAACGTGGTTCGCCAGCGGTCGTAGCATTCCGGCAAAGGCCGTCCAGCCCGCGACAGGCGAAATCAACCGGCCAGGTTCAACTATCTGCACTTGCAGCGTAGGTGTGCCCACCGCGAACGTCGCCCCCGCAGTCAGCGGCCATTCGCGGATCGTCCGGTAATCGCCTTCGCCAGTGGGTTGCCATAACACCTGCTTGCTGGGGGAAAGGTTGGTCAAGCGCCAGCCGCCGTCTGCCTCACGGCGCACCTGGACATGCTCGCTATCCGCCTGCGGAGCGAACAACGCCTCACGCCCCAGTATCAGGCGCTGACCCGGCTCCAGCGTCAGGGTGATACGGCGCGGCTCCCACCAGGCCGGTGCTTGCGCGACCGTCCAGCCGACGCCCAGGAGGGGCAACAGCCAGATCAATAAGAGCCATCGTCGACGATTAAGCGCTGACCACGCCATCAGAGAAACCAGCGGGATCGAGGACGACGGCCAGGATTTCGCCCCCTTCCGCATCCCGCCAGCAGACCAGCGCCCGCACCCAGGGCAAGGTGAGTCGCGCTTCCAGCAACGGGGGTAACGGATGCAGCGCCCAGACCGGCAACCGATCCTGCACCACCGGTTCATTGACGCGCACTGCCAGCGTCCCTTGCGGATGCACCAGGCGCAACAGCCATTCCCGAGGTGCAGTTTCAGTCCATCGTGGCAACCCCAACAGCGACGCCATGGCCGGCGCGGTGGATTCGCCGACTTCGCCCAAGCTCCGCACCTTGGCGCTTTCCACCGCAAAAGTCTGTCCGCCAGCCGTGAAGAACACCAGATCAATTCCGGCAGGGGGGGGCAACCCGATAGGCTCCGAAGCCGTGTTCATCTGCATCAACCCAACCCGGTGCGATAATCCTGGAGCAACGGCTCCAGATTCAACACCAGCACACTGCGACCCTGCCAGGCAAAGATTCCAGTCGCCCAGGATCGCAGATTTTCGGGAACCGTAGTCGGCGGCGGCTGAATGATTTCCTCCAGCACATCCAGCACATCCACCACCCGATCCACCCGCAGGCCGCTACTCATGGCATTCCCCTGCCCCAGCAAAATCGCGGTTCGGCGATCGGTAGCGGCATGGGTCTCCCCGAGCAAATCGCCTAACCGGATGACGGAGGCGATATCGCCGCGCACATTGATGACGCCTTCCAGCGACGGCGGACAGCCGGGAACCGGATAAATGGTCGTCAGTGGCAAAATTTCCGTGACGTTGGCTCCCGGAAAGGCGAACAGCGCTGCACCGATTGCGAACACCACCAGTTTCACCGTTGGGGCGTCGACCTCAACAATTCTGGAACCGGCATGGCGACGCTGTTCCAAAAGATCCGCCAGTTTCTCACGCTCACTGTCCATCGCTGGCCTCCTGCATCCCCACTGCTACATCGGCGACGCTGGCGATTTCGATCCGGTTACGTCCTGCGTGTTTCGCGCGATAAAGAGCCATATCCGCCGCTTCAATCAGCGCATCCGCCGTATAAAACTCGGGGAAGGCCGCAACGCCGGCGCTGAATGTACAGGTAAACTCCTCGCCGCCAGCGGCAAACAGGACACTGGCGAAATTCCGACGCAGGTCATCAATCACCTTTCGCGCCTGACCGATGCTCACCCCGGCCAGCACGACTGCAAACTCTTCGCCCCCGTAGCGACCGACCAGATCAGAATCGCGTAGACTGAGGCGCAACCCGCGACTGAGCGCCACCAACACCTGATCGCCCGCCGGATGGCCATAGAGGTCATTGACCCGCTTGAAACGGTCCACATCGATCATGGCGAAACACAGCGGGTGGTCGCGACGCCGAGCCAGTGAGATACAAATTTCCAAAGAGTGCGTAATCGTATTGTGGTTCAACAACCCGGTCAGACTGTCTCGCACCATCAGCGACCGCAGAGTGCGCATCCGCTCGGCGCGCAGGTTCACCTCCGCCACCAGTCGGCGAGGATCAATGGGCTTGGTGAGAAACCCGTCAGCGCCGACTTCGAGGGCTTTGAACTGACGGTCTATGTTCGTTTCCGAGGATACATAGATAATCGGCAAGCTGACGTGGCCGGGAATTTGCCGAAGCACCTGAGCCAGTTCCGGGCCGGAGCAGTCCGGCATATACAGATCCATGAGCACCAGATCGGCGTTGAAGTGTTCCAATATCTCCAGCACTTGCGCGGGCTGGGTAGCCATGCGGGTGGTCATCCCCGCTGCTTCCAGCACCATCGTGTGGTAATTGGCCACGTCCGGGTCGTCATCGACCACCAGAATATTAAACGGGTCTGGAGCGCCAGGACGAGTGAGCAGATCCAGAAATTCAATGATCTCATTGGTTTTGAGCGGCTTGACACAGTAAGCGCTCCCCCCGGCCTTCACTGCCTGCAACCGCGAGGCAAAATCATCCCGGCTAGAGATGAACACGCTGGGCAAATTCTGCCCGGAACAGGCGTTCAACTCCGCCAGAAATTCCGGACCGGCAAATCGCCCCTCGGGAAACATCACATCCATAATCACGGCAGCAGGCGCCTCTGTCTCCACTGCCTGCCGCAACGCCGCCAGGGTCGTAAAAGGCCTCACCTGATAACCAAAACAGGCCAGTTGCGCGGACAGATAATCGACCTGCACCGGATCATCATCGCACAGATAAATGCGTTTCTGGCGTCGACTATTACCCTCATCCGGCGCTTGATCGACAATGGCAAAGCTGGGCGGACTCTCGCGATGGGAGCGACTGTCGGGGTCGGTTCCGAGTTGCTCCAAGGCGCTCAACACCCGTTCCAGGGTAGCGAGCAGGCGATCAGTTGCCGAACACTCGCCCTCCAGCTCCTGGATGAGCGCCTGCTCGGCCTCCTGCGCCAACGCGCTCATCCGGGAAAATCCGAAGGATGCCCCGGAGCCTTTCAGCGTATGGAACAGCAGATGAAGCGCCTTAAGCGTTCCCTCATCGCGGCTCTGAACCCGCGCCAGCTCGGCCAGGTGCTCCCGGATACCCTGTAACCGTTGTGGTACCTGAGCCAGGAATGACTGGCGAAGCCGCGCCTTGCGTTCCTCAAACGAGTCGGTTTTGCCGGTCACCTTATGGTCGCCTTCCCGCCGAAATGACGATGCGGCTCAAAGCCGGTTCACCAGCGCAGGCAGGGCGTCTTCCAGAGAAGCGTCCTTCATCAGACACCCTGCCAACCCCGGTTCTTCCGCGAGCAGCGCTGCCGGTTCATCGCCGGTCAACAGCACAAAAGGCAGCGTTAATCCCTGGCTGCGCAGCTCCCGGAACAAGTCCAGACCGCTCAGCAACGGCATATTCATGTCCGAAATCACCAGATCAATCGTTGGCGCTTCGGCTAGTTTTTCCAGCGCCTCAACGCCATTTTCCACCCACTGGCATTCATGACCGGCTTCTTCAAGGATCGCTGCCGCCATTTCCCCCGCCAGGGGATCGTCATCCACCACCAAGATCTGCATTGTTATCACCCCTTATCCCAGCAGGTTCCGCAGGGTTCCCGCCAAATTGGACTGCTCGAAATCGCCCTTCACAATATAGGCGTCAGCTCCCACCTGAACGCCGCGTCGCCGGTCTTCCTCCTTTTCACGGGAGGTAATGATAATGATAGGCGTCGACTGATATTTTTCATTTTCCCGGAGCTTGGCGGTCAGGGAGAATCCATCCAGCCCCGGCATCTCGACATCGGTCAGCACCGCATCGAACTGCCCGCTCACCGCTTTCCGCCAGCCATCCAGGCCATCCTCAGCCAAAGTGACCCGATAGCCACAGGCCTCCAGCACTTCGCGTTCGATTTCCCGGGTGTTCAGCGAATCATCCACCACCAGGATGTGATACGCCTGGGGACGATGGGACGGTGTCCGGTCAGAGGATGCGCTGCGCACAATGGACTCACTCCGGGCGCGGCGGGCGGCATCCAGCAGTGCGGGAGCCTGCAAGATACTGACCAGTTCATTAGCTCCAGTGACGACGATGCCGCCCACCAAACTGGAATGACGCAAATGCTCCGGCAGCGGCTTAATAACCCGGTCTCGCTCATCCAGTAACCGGTCGATCACCAACCCCAATTTAGCCTGATGCACGCCGATCACGACGACTAATAACCGCTCATCCCCGGCGGTTTGATCCCCCGGCAAGCCGAGCAACTCGCTCAGTGGCATCAACGGCACGAATTCATTCCGCAACACCAGCGCTGGACGCCCGACCACGGTCAGGGTCTCCGCCGTTGTGATCCGCACCAGTTCCACGACATGATGGGCGGCCAGGCCAAAAACCTGTTGCGCCGACTGGAACAGCAACACCCGCATCATCACCAGCGACAGCGGCAGTTTGAACGCAAAAACGGTTCCCGCCCCCGCATGGCTACTGACCGAGATCGCACCGTGCAACTCGTCAACAATCGTGCGTTTCACTACGTCCATGCCGACGCCGCGCCCGGAAAGGTCAGTAATCATGGCGCTCGTGCTGAGTCCGGGCTGAAAAATCAGTTCCGCCGCCTGATCGTCGGTCAACGCGGCGCTATGGCCGGGGTCGATCAAACCCTTTTGCACCGCCTTGGCGAGAATTTTCTCCCGATTCAGCCCCTGACCATCGTCAGCGATCTGCACCACCACACCCGCGCCTTCCTGACGAGCGGTGAGACTCAACCGGCTGATCGGCGCTTTGCCGGCGGCCAGTCGCTCTTCCGGCGATTCCAGCCCATGATCCACCGCGTTCCGCAGGAGATGCGTTAACACATCGTTCAGGCGGTCAATCATCTGCCGATCCAACTCGATTTCGCCGCCGCTAACCTCGCAACGCACGTCCTTGCCGAGGGAACGAGCCAATTCCCGCGCCATACGCGCTGCCGGATCGAACACCCGGCTGAGCGGCAACATGCGCATGATCAGTGCCTGGTCGCTGAGGTGATCGGTCAGCCGTTCCTGCTCTTGAACATCATCGCGCAGCATCTGGGCAAACCGGTGCAGAGCCTGGGCGGAGTCCACCCACTCCGGGCTAACACTGCCGACAGCCAGCAGCGCTTGCACCGTCCGGTCGAGCGCCCGAGCCTCCAGCGCCCGCTGGCGCAGTTGGACTTGGTTGGAAACGACTTCACCCATGAGTTTGACCAGATCGTCGAGCTTATCTACTCGCACCCGCACGGTATCCGCAGCGCTGCCCCCACCCCGACCGACCGCCACCGGCGTGGCGGAAGGCTTATCGTCAGACTCCCCCGCCCTTGGTGAGAGAGGGTTGGAAGGAGGGGCGGAAGGTTGATCATCAGACTCCCCGGCACCTGATGGGAGGGAGCTGGGGGGAGGGGTAGAAGCACCCGCCGCTGCCCGATTCAGCGCCGCGCACAGTGCCTGATCCGGTGGCGGCAACTCCGTCCCAACCGTCTCCACCCGCTCCACTAGAGCATTGATCGCATCCACGGCACGCATGAGTAGGCTGCCCAGTTCCGGGGTATGCGTGATCCGGCTCTCCCGCAGCGCTCCCAGAACTTCTTCCAACTGGTGCGCGGTGTCGGTGATGCTGGCCAGTTTCAGCATCCGCGAAGAACCCTTGATGGTGTGGGCGGAACGGAACAGGGCGTTAATCGTCTCCCCATCGGCAGAACCGCTCTCCAGCACGGTCAATCCGGCTTCCAGACGCGCCACGTGGTCGCGAGCCTCGCCCACAAAGCGACCCAGGAATTTCTTCACGTCAAGCGCCATGGTGCGATCTCAGTCCGCTGTCTGACTCAGACGGGATAACTGCATCTCGCACAGCACGCGCAGATCCTGAATGGAAATGGCCAACGGTAGCGAACCCGCGGTTTGCAGCGCCCGGTCGCGATCTGCGAC
>JAIFNF010000302.1 GCA_020047885.1 Gammaproteobacteria bacterium
TCGGCGGTCGTGGTCAAGGCGTCGATTCCCGAGAAAATCACGTCGATGGCTCCGTCTTTGGTTTGAACTAGCGTGGCTTTAGCAATGCCTGCGGTAATGGCTTGGAAGCCACTGGCGAGGCCGGTTATTGCATTCCCCTCAGCATCGGTCTTTACGCTCCCATCAGCATTCTTCACGGTGATGGTGTCGTATTTATCAAATTCCGAGTCCCGATTCACATCAAACGCCGCTTTGGTCAGTTCACCGCCGGTCAACATGTCCACTGCCAGGAACCAGGTGGTGCCTATGGGATCGCAAGGAAGGCCGGACTCATAGGGTGTCAGGGTCGTGAAGATCACCCGCCCGAGACTGAGTATCGGCTTCTCCATCACGCGCTCGCCCGTCGCGGTGCAGTTATTGCCGCTGGTATTGCAAGTGGAGTTACCATCTTTATCCACCGCCAAATCGACATACCAGCCCCGCTTAGTCGCCCAGTCAACCGGGATCTTCGAGAGCAACCGGAAGTTATTACCTATTTCATTCGATTGACCCAGAATCGTTTGCTGTTGCAACACACTGCGTCCGCTGACCGTCGATCCTCCTACTTTGTCCCAGATACCGTAGAGGCTATGCACGGTGGTTCCGATCTTGCCGTCATCCTTTTCAAAATACTTACCGGTACCGAAGAAGATCAGGTAGCCTCCCTCCGGGTGCCGACCGATTTCGACAGCGCCAGAGATGGATTGCGGCGTATTACTAGGAGCGGGACCGGTGGCTTTGAACAGGGGCTGACCGCTGAAGGCTACGGTGCCGCTACTCAAATCGAACTTCCACACATTGCCGCGTGCATCACCCGCATAGGCATGGGTGGCATTTCCAGCCGCATCCAGGAGCAGGGTGGGCGATGCCAAGCCGTTGGGGGTAGTCACATCGCCCACGCCGGTGTTGATGGTGTAGAGGATTTCACCCCCTATTTGTGAAGTTTCCAATTTTAGGACGTACAACACGGCGCGATGATTGTCACTGCTGTAGCCATTGCCGAAGACAACCACCTTAGTACCGCCGATGCTGCCTATGACCGGCTGGCCGATGGTGTAGCCCAAATCAGGGGCCGTGAATTCCCACTTAACAGTACCACCAGAACTGGTCACGCCCAGCGCAAAGACGGATCGTCCGCCAGCACCCGTCGTCCCCACTAAAATCGACTCAGTCGCCGTATCAACAACAATCGGTGAACCATCCACGAAATATTGATGACCGTCCTGCTTATAAGTAGGCTTGGTCAATTTGGCGAGATTGGCATAAACCGATTTTGGGATGTAGGCAAACCTTTCAGTGCCACTCGCGGCATCAAAAGCGTGCAACATTCCGTCATTGGCACCGACATACACCGCGTTGGTTTTCTTATGGTAAAACGGATTGGAGTTGATGATGTCGCCGAGTAGCCGGTTCCGCTTGCGAAGAACACCCGTAGCCTCTTCCGTTCGGTCGCCGCGAATCCAGTTAATGCGCATCGTTGCATCGGCTTCACTGCCGCCGTCCTTTAAGAATGTTTGCTGGTCAGTAGTCAGGTGAGTCCAGGCGAAATCCACGCCACCGCTGTTGCCAAAGGTGTAGACCTTCCGGGTTGTGGCATTGACGCTACTCATAGTGGTATGCGTATCCCATGTTGGGGTACTGGTATTGATGGTGCCATTACCCTCCAGCGCGTAGCGAACTAACTGACCACTCCAATCCTCACTGTTTAGTCGGGCTTGGTAAATCGCGTCAACGGTATTTTGACTGGTTGAGTTGGAAGCAACGGCAGATGAGCTGCCGACGGTCGCTTTGACTTCCTGAAAGACCTCCGCCAAATCCTTAGCCAGTTGTGCGGGGTCTATCGCGTAGTAATAGTTATCCGGTTTATCAACACCGTCATCTTTGCTGTCCCAAGTAAGCTTGTTCGTCGGGAAACCCGAGGGTTCCACCAAGTTCTTGTCATATCCGCCCCATTTCGCAGCATAGTAGAGGGGTTCTTTCAGCGAATCTCCCGATGATGACCCCAACGTGTAAGGCACCGACTTTGCAGCATCGCTGTACTTGCAGTTTGAGCATCCCGTTACGTCAGTCGGGTCGGTGTAGTTGAAGCCATTAACACCGGAGTGAACATGAAAGCCATCCTTAGTCGTACCGCTAATGACATAACCAAAACCCATGATATTGGGGCTTGATTGCGCAAAGATTCGGGTTGTAATGGTGACCACATTACCGACGACTTTGTAGCTTATAATGCCATTCATATCCATATCATAATCGCCACCCTGCTCACTATCCTCCCATTGAACGAGGATGCTACCAGTACCTGCTGCCACATTTTGATCGACGATCTTAAAATCAACAATCGCGCAATTGGCTTCTGGGCTAATGCTTTTGTTCCGGCAAGCAGGTAGGATCGTTGCAGCGGGTGTGCCATCGGGTTTTGGGATCACTAACTTTGGCACCGCAGGCGCTAATGTCACGCCGTAAGTTTTAATCACTTGATCGTTAATGAGGTTGTTACGGAGGTCGTTCGTGTACGCGTAGTGGGCTAGACCGGCAACATGAAAAGTACCATCCAGACGCGGCCCTTCTGGGCAAGGCCCCGCAACAGCCCCCAAGTTGGATACCGTTTTGGCCGTACATAACTGATTGCTACCCGCCCCCGTGCTACCCACAAACCAATTTTTACCATGAATGCCTTCGCCCTTACCCACGACTTCCGTCAGCGTCGATTCCGATGCGGTGCCAAGACTGGAAATGCTGCTGAATTGGTCATTGTCATACGACGGTGTGCTGGCATTAAAATTAATAACATTTAATGCAGCACACCAATTTTGGCTGGATAGAGGATCAGCCCAAGTAGCCACTGATTTTAAACCAGAAATTTTGTCATCGCCCGTTACCTTAAAATTTGAAGTTGCTTGGGCGGCTTCGGTAAAGTACCGAATAGCTTCTAGGAAAATCTCGGATTGTGGGTTGCCCCAGCTTGAACATTTTCCATCGGTAAATGACGCGAGACCCCATGAACAGTCCGCGCTGTTGGTTGCACCGAAATACGTTCCATTATCATGGCGGTAGCCGTAAATCCGCAGTTTATTCAGCGTGCTGATGATGCCATTGCCAGAAGCAGGAACTTTGAATGTGCCATTGCCGCTAGTCGGGATGGACGTCTTGACATCAACCTCATCAGTCATAACGCCGATGTTTTTCCTCAGTACCCCTCCAGATTTGTTTTTGGTATAGCTGCCCGTGGTGAGGCCAAAGTGCAGTGTGCCATCATCACCGTACTCTTGAAGCAAACCGATAGGCTTGAGGTTGCCATCGGGATATTTTTTACAGTTTTCTTTTCCGATTAACGCCTCGGAAACACAGGCATCTACCCGCACGGTATAGTCGCTTGAACCGAAGCCTACATTGGCCTTAATCGGGTTGTCGGCATTGGCAGGAGTTCCAGTAATACTCATGATGTTGCCATTACTGTATTTAGTGGTGCCAATCGTCATCTGATCATGGCCCGTATTGTACTTTTCAGTAGACCAACGACACTGCCAGCGCTCATTAGCTGCCCACAAGCTATAGTTGCCTCTGGCAACCCGAAGTAGCGGCGGATCCGTCACGCTTTGGGAAAGCTGGGTTGCTGATGCCGTAGTATTGCAGAAGCTAACGCCCTTGCGAGACTCATTGGTAATTCTCCAACTGGTAATATTTGGGTTGGAACTGGGGACACCACTGCTGCTGGTGATTTGAACGGTAGTACCACTCAGGTAAACTCCCTTCATCCATCTTGCACTACTATCGGTCTGAGTGCATGGATCGCCAGTTGATCCCGCTTTTTCAATACAAAACTGGTCACCCGATTGCGGAGCATCGCCAGTCGTCCATGTAATCGTGAAATTAATTCGGTCACCGGCGTCTTTTGCAGAGCCGACCTTAATTCCCTGCGGCGTGGTACTCGTACCCGTTGCCGTTGCTGGCAGTAGTAGGATAGGGATCAACTGATTGACATCCTCGCCCTCGTAGTATTTGACCCAGCTATGGGCGTCATTGGGAAGATAGGTACGTTCCAACACGGTAGACGTAGCGGTATCACCTGTAGGAGTGCGGTAGCCGCCATAAAGAATTTTGCGCACGACATCAATGCGCGCCATCGAAACCCAGTTCAAAAAATTACCGCTCCAATTACCAGAGCAGTACTTATTCATGGCGACTGACGCAGGGGTAAACTTCCCACTACCATAGTTGTAGCACTTGTGGCTATCAAAGTAACCGTAATAATCATTTCCATGAATATACCCACGATCCGCTTGTCCATCTTCATTCAAGTCAGCGTAATCCGGGTAAGCGGTAAAATACAATTGCTGATCCGTAGAGACGGAGAGCATGACCAAAGGTTCAACGGGCTGCATTAGAAACAGCGGCTCTGATGAAATATCAAATCCGGCACTCTGTGCCCCATTTGGAAGCATCGTCAGGGCTAATAGCACTAGCCCGGCGATTCTGCCAATTGTATTAAAAGACCTACGCTTGAATGACATGATCGTATCTCCAGGTTTGAGAAATTGAACGGTTTGTCAGATGATGTTGTTTGGTAATTGTTGGACTCGCTCATTCATCCTACGAGCTAAGGTGGATTTCGCAGATAAACTGTCGATTGCAAAACTACAATTGCATTAGGTGAACCACCTACTCCACGGGCAGTAACGCGATAGCAACGAAACGGCGGGACAACAGCAGCGGATCCACCTGCACATCGAACATCCGGATTAGACGGATTTACATCCTCGGTCCTGTCCTCAATAAAATAACTGGGCTGCTGATTCAATTGGCTCAATTCCAATGCCCCGGTTGGGGGCGTAGTTGTGTTGGTGGTGTAGAGAGATTGATTATCCCAGTCATAAGCCGTCCACAATGCGTCACCTTGTGCCAACAGCAAACCTGTTGCTGTGCCTGTAAAGGGGGGTATTGGCGTCTGTGACACTTGAGACGAGGCTTCTTGTACCAGCAACCAGCGTTCACCCGCTCGTAATGCCGCCTCAGCCGCCTGAAATGCGAGGCTGCGATCCCGCATATTGCCGGCCATATTCTCTTGTTGGCTAGTACCTTGCATAGCTGTGGTACCCAACAGCGTCATCACCAACAGAAAAACCAAGGCAATAATCAGCGCAGAACCTTTGCTTCTAACCATAAGGAAAGTAGATTTAGACATGGCGGTTCTCACGGGATACGATTACGAATAACGATTGTTGTAGAAAAAGCCTGGCGCAAGCAACGATCATTAACTGCGAACTGCGTACTTGTATCGGGAGGGAAAAATACCGTTTGCGGCTGCGTAACAATGTTGTTTTCTAAGCTGACTAGCAGTAAGTGAATCCGCACACTACACACAAGATTCCAGTTAGCTGCTACGCCTGCTGTATTTACATAGTTTGTTGGAGGACCATCAATTATCCCGTCATTATTAGCATCGGCGCAAACCCCATAAAAAATCTGCATCGCTTGGACACCCTCTATAAGTTCTTGGGCACCGCCACCATCGCGATCTAAACGAAGCGAAGTAGCCCCGCTGGGACAAGTGGGGACAGTCCCACCGGCAGTGCGTGGTCCAATTGAATAGGCTCTGGAACAAATTCGATTAGGAAGAGGGCATTGATTAGGGTCAATCCATCTCACTGTAATATCATTGCCAATTCCTTCAACAGTATTACTTGGATTCCATGGAGGTAATGGCAGCAGTGGTGGTGGAAATTGATAACCCGCCATACGAATATCCGTCGCCATAGTGTCTATGGCCAGCCGCCCATTCTCCTGAAGGCGGGACGCTGCATCATGGAATCGGTAGGATTGCTTGCTACCGATGAATAACTGAATCATCCCGGCCATTAAAAACACGCTGATC
>JAIFNF010000314.1 GCA_020047885.1 Gammaproteobacteria bacterium
TCAACGCCGTGCCTTTTGCCTATGATGGCTATGATGTGCCCGATGACGACGGCGACGATAAGCCTTATCTGGTGATCCTGGGCTACGATGCAGCAGAGATTACTGCGGATGCCGTGGTCATTCCGCCCCTCATTGAGAAACTGTTCACCTACAAGGGCGGCGGTAATGACTGGCGCAAAAAGAAAAACAATGTGGTGTTTCTGATTGTTGATGCAGCCCGCAAAAAGGACATGCATGATCAGATGATTCGTCATCTGGCGCTCAAGGAATTGCAGCATCACGAAGGCTTGGCGGTGCATCAGCGCGAGACAGTGAAGGATTTATATAAAACCTCGTCCTTGCAGGTGGTGAATGCTATCCAAGAGGCGTATCGGCATTTGCTGTACCCTGCCAAGTATCGGCTGGATGGCGCGAATGTCGATCTGGCGCATACCGCGCTGGATTTGCCCAATGCTGGCGCGAATCCTGGCGAGGGTGCAAAAGCGGTCATCAGGCAATTACAGGCGATGAACAAGCTGCGCCTAGCCGATGATGCGCCGGACTCGCCCACCTACCTGCGCGACCAGACGCCCTTGAAGAAAGGTAAAATCACTACCAAGGAACTGCGCGAAGAATTCCGCCGCAATGTGGTATTGCCCATGTTGGTGGGGAATGCGGTCTTTATCCGGGGCGTTCGCCAGGGCATTGAACAGGGCGAATATATCTATCAGTTCGGCGATCTGCTCTGGAGCCAGCAAGATCCGCCTGTGGAACTGAAAATTGATGAACAGGCGTGGATTTTCACGGCGGCTTATGCGCTGGATAATGGGATTTATCCCCGCTCAGCACCTAACAATGGCGGATCTGGCACGGGCACGGGATCAGGTACAGGTACGGGATCAGGGACGGGATCAGGGACGGGCACTGGGTCAGGCACTGGAAATGGCTCTGGATCAGGCACCGGCAACGGTACCGGGTCAGGCAAGGGCACAGGAACCGATACGGGAACCAGTACAGGAACCAGTACAGGAACCAGCACGACCCGCCCAGACCCTTCAATCTCTGCCGAGGGCGTACTGAAAGAGACGCTGATGCGGATTTGGGAATATTCCCGTGCTCAAAAGCTGGCTCGCTTGACCCAACTCGATCTGGCGGTGTTTGAACTGGAAGGGGCATTGAAGCTCTTTGGACTGGTCAATGCCATTCCCAATACGACCTTGCAAGTGCAACTGAACGGCGGCTATGAAACCGCTGATGGCAGTATGCTAAAACTCAATTTCGATGGAACGGCTAAGGATTTTAAAGTGGTGAAAGACTTTTTGGAGCCACAACGCAAGGCAGCTAAGATGGCCTGCGGACAGATGACGCTGATCGTGACCTTTAACCAGAGCCTGCGGCTGGTGGGCAATGAACCGGAGAACTTTACCGAAAAGTTGACCCGCATGGGGGGAGGAACGATTCAGATTCACGCCACAGCACAAGGTGAGGTATGAGTCCAGGCATTCCCTGTTATGAACTGCGGGCAACGGTGCATGGGATCGACGACTGGACCTTAGCGGTTTGGCAGTTACCAACCCCGGCAACGCCCCACATTACCGTACCGCTGAAACTGGCTAGTTTGCGCGGGCGGAACCTTGCGCTCATTCAACCCAGTCTGCTACGCCCGCTGGCGTCGTTAAAGATCGAGGTTAATTCCCGCCGACGCAATGAGGAACAGGCGTTTCCCCTGCCCGAAGAGTGGGCTTTGCGGCTGGCGCTGCTGTTTCGGGCTCTGGCGCCCATGCGCAATCGGGACAATATCGGGACGTGCGCTGCTGCCGTGTTGAAAATGCCGCATGAGGAATCGGCGTATTGGCTCGGTATGACGCTGCATCGCAAGAATCCGCGCCGAGTGCTGATGGCGCTTCGGTGTTTGGTAGTCGATCCCTCCCTGGTGAAATGAAATGCGGTCGCTCGTAGAGGTTCAAGGTTTGTTGGATGAGCTTAAAACGGTCATTGCCGATGATTTGGAAGCTCAGGACCTCGATTTCAAGCAATGGATCACGGATAGCGTCAAGGATGCACAAGCCCAAGTTGTTGAAATGGCTGTATGCATGGCGAATGGCGGTGGCGGTACTGTGGTGTTCGGCGTGGCCGACAAGGTAAAAAGCCGGGCGCGGGCGCTCTTGGGTGTGCCGCTGGAAGTCGATGTTAACCTCTTAATGAAGAAGGTCTACGACAGCACAGATCCTAAGATCACTCCGTTTTTTGAGGAGTTGCCTATTCCCGAAGGCACCGGACGTTTGCTTGTTATGCAGGTGCAGGGGGGCTTAGCCCCTTACACCGATACCCAGGGACGGGCTAAAATTCGGGTCGGTAAGGATTGCCAACCCTTGACCGGCAGTCTGCGTAGTCAGGTGTGGGTTGAAACCGGTGAAAGCGACTTTACAGCGGTAGCAGTCCAAGATTCTTGGACCGAAGCCCTGTCGGCGACTGCCTTGGAAACGCTGCGCCAGACCGCACTACGGGAGCAAGCACCGCAGGATTTGTTGCGACTTTCTGACTTGGATTTGTTGCAGGCGCTGGAGGTAGTGCGCGAAGGGCGATTGACTCGTGCAGCGTTGTTTCTAGTTGGACGCGAGACGGCGATTCGTCGGCACTTTCCGAACTATGCCTGGACTTTTGCCCGAATGCGTTCGGCTACCGATTACGATGATCGTCAGGATGGATACGATGCATTAGCGACCGCGCTGGGTCATTTAATGCAACGCATCATGATGGACAATCCGCTGCAAACGCTCACTATGGGGCTGTTTCATCACGAATATCGGATTTATCCTGAAATTGCCTTGCGGGAAGGGTTACTCAATGCCTTATGCCATCAAGATTTTCGGATGCCGGGACCGGTGGTGGTGGCGCAATACCCGGATCGTCTGGAAATCAGTAATGCAGGTGCGTTCATCGGCGGGATTTCGCCAGACAACATCCTGCATCATCGACCAGCCCCGCGAAATCCGGTGCTGGTCAATGCGCTGGTGCGCTTGCGGTTGGCCAATCGCTTGAATCTGGGTGTGCGACGGATGGTAGAGGCGATGTTGATTGAGGGCAAGGAACCGCCGCGTTGGAACAATCAGGGTGAAGCGGTGCGCGTAACTCTACGCCGACAGGAGATTTCTGCGCCATTTCGCTGGTTTGTCGCTCAAGAGGGTGAAGCAGGGCGGGTGTTAGGTATAGATCATTTACTGGTGGTTCGTTATCTACTGGACCATCCTGAAATCGACACCACGACAGCCGCGCGGCAGTGTCAGCGAACGGAAGAGGAAGCACGTGAGGTGTTGAATGAAATGGAAACGCGCTTAGGTTATTTAGAACGGGGCGGCGGCCTGGGGCGTGGCGCATTCTGGACATTGCGGGCGGACCTTCATACGCGGTTGGCCGGTGATGGCCACGTAGAACGGGATCAGCGCATTGATTGGGAAACGGCTAAGACTCGGGTGTTAAATGTGCTGCGTCGGCGGCAAGAGCGGGGCAAGGTCGGTTTGTCTAATGCGGAAATTCGGCGGATTGCACGCCTGGACCGTCATCAAGTTTTGCGTCTACTGCATGAATTACAGGAAGAAACGCCCGATCTGCGCGTGTCGGGGCGTGGACGCTATGCCCGCTGGTTTCTGGAACCGGTAATCCCGGCTTGCTAATGCTGACGTTCAATGCTGACGCGCATTGAAACGCGCATTTAAACCTTTTAATGCGCGAAAATTTGCAAGAGATTGAAAGAGAAAATAACATCAATCTGTTTTTAGGCTTTTATTTTTCAATTAGTTGCCTTCATACTTGACTCTTTCAATCTCGCCTCCCACGAAAAACAATGGAAACTCCCCATGTCCACCCGTTTGATTGAAACCTGGCTGCCGATTGCGGAACTGGGTATTGAAAGCGTCCGCGAGCGCACTCCGATGACGCCGTTCCCTGCACCGAACCGCTTGCATGTCTGGTGGGCGCGGCGGCCGCTAGTGGCTTCGCGGGCGGCGGTGCTGGCGTCGCTACTGCCGGGGGATGTAGATCACAAACGGTTCTTGCATGTGTTGGGGATTCATGGGGACCCAGTGGAGGCGAAAAAGCGCCTGTCAATGGCTAAACGTACAGGTGAAGACCTGGGTTTAGACCCGTATGGCTATACGCGCGCCTTCAAATACAACCCCAGCGAGGATGACTTGGCGTGGTTTCAAAGCGAATATCGCCGTTTGGGTTTGAATAACCCGCTGGTTTTAGACCCAACGGCTGGCGGTGGCAGTATTCCTTTTGAAGCGATCCGCTTGCGGCTGCCGACATTAGCCAATGACTTAAATCCCGTCGCAGCACTGATTGAGAAAGCGACGCTGGAAGCACCCATAAAGTTCGGGCTATCCGTTTTCAAGGAGTTCGAGCGTATCGCTAAACGCTTTGTGGAACTCGCAGAACCACGCTTTCAAGGCGTATTCCCACCTGAACCCGAAGGTACCCAAATTCTTGGCTATCTCTGGTCCCGTACCATTACCTGCCCCTATTGCGATGGGCTGATTCCACTTTCGCCAAACTGGCGGCTGGCACCAGACGGTACGGGCGTCAAATTGCATCCCAACCCCACAACGAAGCGTTGCACCTTCGAGATTGTCTCCAGCGTCAAACAGCAATCGGCGGGGACGGTCAAGGGCGGCGATGCGGCCTGTCCCTATCCCGATTGCGGGCGGGAGGTGGACGGTGACAATATCAAGGAACAGGCGCAAGCCGGGGCAATGGGTGAACAGCTTTATGCTGTGGTTTACAAGCGCCGCGTTGTGACCTACACCAAAACCGGTAAGCCCCGCGATAAATGGGAACGCGGTTATCGTGCCCCGCGCCCGGAAGACGACAACAGTGCGGTGATTGCTGACCGGCTCGAAGAGAAAATGCCGGAATGGGAAGCGCTGGATTATGTGCCGAATGAGGCAATTACTGATCCAACAAACTATGAACGTGGTCACAGAATGTATGGCATGTATTACTGGCGGGATATGTTTTCACCGCGGCAATTGCTTTGCCACAGTACCAGTGTAGAAATTTTTCGGGAGTTGCTGGATGAGGAGCAGCAAAAAGGCGAGTTAAGCGAGTTGATGCGGGCAGCGTTTGGGTATTTGGCGATGACGCTGGATACGTTACTGAATTACGGAAATCGCTCTTGTCGTTGGGACATCGTAACGCAAAGAGTTCGCTCAATCTTTGATCGCCATAACTTTGCATTCTGCTGGTCATATTCCGAAATGGCCTCGCTAGTTGGCGGTTTAGGCTACGACTGGGCGATAGAGAAAACGGCTAAGTGCATTGAGGAACTGGTGGAAATGACCCGTCCCGCGCCATTACAAGCACAGCACTTCACCCCACCGCCGCTCACAATTACCAACCTATCCGCCGCGAGTCTGGAACTACCGGATCAATCCGTGGATGCGGTGGTGATGGACCCCCCTTTCTACGACAATGTGATGTATGCGGAACTCTCAGATTTCTTCTATGTTTGGCTCAAACGCACGGCGGGCCACATTTACCCCGAACTGTTCACCCGCGCTCTGACGGACAAGGAGCAGGAAGCCGTCGCCAACCCGGCACAGTTCAAAGGTGAAAAAGGTGCAAAAGCGCTGGCTGGAAAAGCGTATCAGGAGCGCATGGCCGCCATTTTTACCGAATGTCGGCGCGTGTTGAAGCCGGACGGCGTGTTGACCCTGATGTTCACCCATAAAGCGACGGGGGCTTGGGATGCCCTCACGACCGGACTGATGGAAGCCGGGTTCAGCATTACTGCTTCGTGGCCCATCAATACCGAGGCCGAAGGTTCACTGCACATCAAAGGCAAATCGGCGGCGAACAGCACCATCTTTCTGGTCTGTCGCCCACGCCCGCCC
>JAIFNF010000021.1 GCA_020047885.1 Gammaproteobacteria bacterium
CTGGACGCCGCCGACAATCCCATCACCGGGACGATCAGCGCGGCCAGCATCGGCTTCGACTTCGACTATGACGGCGACTCTGCGGGCGGCACGGCTGGCACCGACAAGGCGGTCACGCTGATCGCCGTTCGCCCTGGCTATGGCAAATACACCGTCGCCACCGGCACGCTGACCCGTAGCAAGGGCATCAGTCTGTCGGCGGTCGCTGAGCAGGATCGGTCCTACGCGGCCTAACCCATGGCAATTACCTTCGACGGAGCGAATAAGCTGATTCTGCTGGACGGAGCCGCCACGGTTTCGATCCGTGGTATCTATTCGCGCTGGGTCGATTGGGTCACGACGAGCGACAACCTCAAGTGGCTGCCGGCGTTCAGCACGGTCGGCCAGCCGCCCACGGTTCCGGTCTATTGCACCCTGCTCAACGGGTGGCTGGTGCGCCCGTTGGCTGGGGCCTACACTCTAACGCTGAACGACGGCTTCCTGTATGTGGACGGTGGCGGCGAGCCGATCACCGCCGTCAGCAGCGGGACCGAGCCACGGGTGCGCTACGAAAACCCGGTGATCGCGGTCGGCTACTCGACGGCCAGCCCGCAGCAGGCCGACATTGACGCGATCTTACTGCGAGCCGACGAACTGCACCGCATCCACGGCCTGAAGTCCGGCGAGCCGATGACGGTGACGCCGACGACCCGCGTGGCCGGCACGATCAGCCAGGCCATCACCGGCGACGGCACGACCACCTCGACGGTGACCCGTGTCTGATCCCCGGCTGATCGCGTCGCTGGGGTTCATCTCGGCCATCAGCCGGTCGGTGCTGGCGATCGTTACACTTGGATTACTCGACGATGATGAGCCGACGGAGCCGACGGAGCCACCGAATCCTGATGTCATATTGCCCAGCGGCGGCATGCCGACACGGATAGAGATCAAACCGAAGCGTAGACTGACGATGCGCCGGCTCTGCATGCTCGCGGTTGGATCTGGGCTAATCAAATAATCGCAACTGTCAATACGGGCAAGACCTACCGTTACAGGCAATTCCCGGCATTCCTGGAACGCGTCGCCATCTGATGGTATGACGCTTGCCCAACTCCTCGCCCAGCTCCGCGCCGCATCCGGCCGCGCGCTGTCGTTCCAGGCCAATACCCTGGAAGCGCGATGGGCTGGCGGCGACGGCTCGGCTGATCTGGAAGCGGCAGCGGAGACTGAAGACGGCAAGCCGGCCCTGCCCAAGTTCACGCTGCGTGCCTACAACGGCGGGTTCCTGGAAATCGGCTGGGGCGCTCCGGTTGTTGTGGACCTCGCCGGCATGCAGATCAGCGCCAAGCCGCGCCCGATCCTCAAGGATCACATGCCAACGCAGGTCGTCGGCCACTCGACTGAAGCGGCCAACGACGGACGAAAGCTGATCGTCAAGGGCACTGCCAGTGGTACGGGCATCGCCGCGACCGAGGTCGTTGGCAATGCCAAGAACGGCTTCCCCTGGCAGGCGTCGATCGGCTGCCGAGTGCTCAAGGCGCAGTTTATCGCCGAGAAGCAGACCGTCGAGGCCAACGGCCGGACGTTCAAGGGCCCCTGCTACCACGTCTCCGAGTCCTCCCTCCAGGAGGTCTCCTTCGTCGCGCTCGGCGGCGACGACACCACCTCGGCCCTCGTCGCGGCGCGGCAGGCCTCCCATCAACTCACCAACAAGGAATCGTATATGAACCCCAAGTTCAAGCTCTGGCTCAAGGCCGCCGGCCTCTCCGATGCCGAGATCACCGCCATGGAAGCCGACCAGGCTTCCCCGACCTGCAAGGCGCTGCACGCGGCCTGGGAGAAGGACGCCGGCGAGACGCCGCCCGTCAAGCCCGACCTGCAGGCCGGCGTCCAGACCGGCGACGCCATCTCCGCCGAGCGTGCCCGCCAGGCCGCCGAGACGGACCGCATCGCCGGCATCCGCGAGAAGTCGCAGGGCCACCCCAAGATCGAGGCCGAAGCAATCCGCGCCGGCTGGACCATCGAGCGCACCGAGCTGGCCGTCCTGCGCGCCTCGCGCCCCCAGGCCGCGAACATCCTGACCGGCGCCGGCACCCCCGCTGCGACCTCGCCCAAGATCATCGAGGCTGCCGCCTGCCTGGCGCTTGGCCTCAAGGGCGACCACATCACCAAGTCGTTCGATGAACCGACGCTGGAAGCAGCCAGCCGCATGCGCGGCATCGGCCTGCAGGATGTGCTGCTCATGGCCGCCGCCGCCGCGGGCTACAGCGGTCGGCCCGGTGCGATCCGCAGCGATCTATCCGGTGTCCTGCGCGCCGCGTTCAGCTCGAACGACATCGCCGGCATCCTGTCGAACACTGCCAACAAGTTCATCCTCGAAAGCTTCATGGCGGTCGAGCAGACCTGGCGCCAGATCGCCGCCATCCGCCCGGCCCGCGACTTCAAGTCGATGACCAGCTACCGACTGACCGGCAGCCTCCAGTACGAGAAGGTCGGCGCGACCGGCGAAATCAAGTCCGGCGAGCTGGGCAACGACTCGTACACGAACAAGGTCGATACCCACGCCAGGATGCTGGGCATCACCAGGCAGGACATCATCAACGATGACCTGGGCGCTCTCCATCGCGTGCCTACCCTGCTCGGCCGTGGCGCTGGCCTCCAGCTCAACGAGGTCTTCTGGACCGAGTTCCTGGCCGACAACACCACGTTCTTCACCACAGCCCGCGGCAACTACATGGAGGGTGTCGGCACGGTGCTCACCATCGATCAGCTCACCGCGCTGGAACTGCTGTTCCTCAACCAGACCGACGGCAACGGCAAGCCGCTCGGCATCGCGCCCAAGTTCCTGCTGACCCCGAACGCCCTGACCGTCAAGGCGGCCGAGATCTGCAACAGCACCGAGGTGCGCGACACCACGGCCAGCACCAAGATCGGCACCAGCAACCCGCACGCTGGCAAGTTCACCCCGATCCGGTCGAGCTACCTGCACAACGCCAAGATGGCAGGCGGCTACAGCGCCACCGGTTGGTACCTGCTGGCCGACCCGCGCGACCTGGCCGCCGTCGAGGTTGCCTTCCTGAACGGCGTCGAGACCCCGACCATCGAGACCAGCGAGGCGGACTTCAACACCCTCGGCATCCAGATGCGCGGATACCATGACTTCGGCGTCAAGAAGCAGGAGTACCGGGCTGCTGCGAAGAGCAAAGGCGCGGCCTGATCAACCTGACCTGACCCTGGCGGCCACCCGCCGGGGATCGGCATCAACCCTCCACACGACACAGGAATCTCCATCATGCTTGCTTCAGCCGTCGCCGTTGGCGACTCCATCAACTACACCCCGGCCGCCGATCTGGCGATCGGTACCCCCACCTTCCTTGGCGACCTGGTTGGCATTCCGGTGTCTGCCATCGCTGCCGGCATCCTGGGCGCTCTCGCCATCGCTGGCGTCTTCGCCTTCGCCAAGGACGAGACGTCCGGCCCCGTGTTCGCCCAGGGCGACCACGTGTTCTGGGATGCGGCCAACAGCCAGGCCGTCGCCGTCCAGGGCGCCGGCATGCGCCGTCTGGGCACTGCCGTCGCTGCCGCTGGCACCAGCGACAGCACCGTCAGCGTCAAGATCAACGACGGTATGTGCCTGCCTGATGCCCTGCAGCGCCGGATCTGGGAAGAGGTCGCGGCCAGCAAGACCCTCGACGCCGAGGACGTGGGTAAGGTAATGCTGGTCACGGTTGACACCGTGGTCATCACCCTGCCCGCCACCGCGGCGAAGATGGCATTCGTCATCGCCAACGGCGGCGCAGATGGCGCTGTCGGCCTGTCGGTCAGCCCGGCCGCTGCGGACAAGATCATGGGAGCCAATCTCGCTGGCGTGGACAACAAGGACCGGATCAACACCAAGGCGACCGCCAAGCGCCTGGATTTCATCCGCATCTTTGGCGACGCCGTTGACGGCTACGTGGTCGAGTCTGAGCGCGGCATCTGGGCCGCCGAAGCCTGATCGGCTGACCCATGGCCGATCTCCTGCTGACCGGCTCTGCGTGGCTCCATGCCAAGCTGTCGGCCAACGCCGCGCACCCGGTCACCTACCGGCGCGGCGAGCAGACGGCCCAGGCCATGGCCACTGTCGGCAGAACCCCCTTCCGCGTCGAGGACGGGGGTGTCTTGCTGCGAATCGATACCCGCGACTTCATCATCAGCGCTGACCAACTCACCGCCTTCGGGAATCCCGAGGACGGCGATCAGATCGACGAGACCACCAACGGCGTCACCGTCACGCATGAGATGTACGCCCCAGCCGGCGAGCCTCCGTGGCGCTGGTCTGGGCCCGACCGCATCCGCTACCGCATCCACACCCAACGGATTAGCCAGCAGGCATGAGCAGCACCATTGCCATCGCTGACGCCATCGTGGCACTGATGATCACCGGCAGCGATGCTGGATGGTTTCCCCTGCCTATCGGCCTGGTCGAGCGGCGATGGGCCCCGGACTGGCAGATCTCTGATGTCGCGACCACACGCATCGGCGTCATCGCCCGTAGTCGCGAGCGTGACCGGATGTCCCGCCTTGCCGATGTACTCACCGTCACCGTCGATGTCGCCATTATGCGGCACCTTCCCGCGACCGCGACCCCGGACCCCGGAGATGCGGCTAGTGGCGTTGACTCCTACGTCGCGCTAGCCGAGTCTGTCCATGACATCCTTGCCAAGGGCATTCTGCCCGACGAGCCCACCGCCCGGCTGATCAGCCTGCGCCATGAGCCGCTGGTTGATGACACCCGGCTGGTCGGCAACCGCATCTTCTTTTCGGTCCTGACCACTACCTGGCGCTACCAGGCCGACGCCCGCACCCCGCTGCCGGTGATTCCATGACGGCGACACTCGGTGAATCGTCAGTCCTCGGCTACGGCGCTACCCGCAGCACCATCAGCACTCTTGCCGGCGTGCGCGACCTGAGCCTCGGCCTGGTCACCGATGATACCGACATCACCCCGCACGCATCGGGCGGCTGGCGTAGCCACACCCATGGCCGGAAGAACGCCGAGATCTCGTGGGAGATGCTATGGGACGGCACCGACGCCGGGCAGCTCGCCATTCGTGATGCGTACCTCAATGATACCGCCGTCGAGTTGCAAATAACAGGATCGGTCGGATTCATTGTCACATGCGCCATTACCGGCATGCGTCAGATCCAGGGACTCGGCAGCGCCATCGTGGTCAGCGTCACCGCACGCCCAACGCTTTCTGCTGAAGACCCCGCCTGGCTTGATGTCCTTACCGACCTCGACAACGGCGAGCCCGTCACCGACCTCGACAACGGTGAACCCGTGCTGGTGGCTGCATGACCTACGCTTCTGCAACCCCCGCCGCCAACCGCGTGCCCAAGGCTCGCGGCGACGGCACGATCGCCCCGGGGTTCCTGCTCACCAGCGACATCGTAGCCAAGCTGGCATCGGCAGCACTCACCGTCGCAAGCCTCACCGTCTCCGCCGGCACGACCGCGCTCCAGTCGACGACATGCACCACGCTGACTGCGACAGTCGCAGATGGCGCGGTTGCCACTCGTTCGTATGGGGCAAGCGGCCAGCTTGCTATCTACCCATACATCAACGCCACCTATGGCGCAACATTAAACAGTCTGAATGTTGATGGGTCATTGTTTCAGCCGATGGCGTTTCAGGCTACAAGCTTCGACTTCCTGCAAGCCACAGCATTGCGTGCCCCGCAGGCTACATCATTCGTCATCGGCACCGACCCAGGCGGCAGCGATCTGCTGCGCGTCGGCGGCGGGATACAGGCAAGCGGTCAGATTAAGAACAGCTACTTATGCCT
>JAIFNF010000137.1 GCA_020047885.1 Gammaproteobacteria bacterium
CGCTAGCAAATACGCTCGGCACACATCCGAACACACAAACCTTATATTCCCCACAGAAGAGTGACCAAAAACTCTCGAATGTAGTAAGGAGAACTTACGAAGGTATTTTTGTTCATTAATGAAGGGAGGATGATTTGATTTCCCCAGTATCATTTATGCTGGCTTAATGCGGAGTGCTCAATTTGGCGTTGATAAAAATGGACAACTTTCAGTTATAGGTTAAATTGTATCAAAAACTTGCCCACTGCCTCAGTCGTATTTTCAACTACTCCAAGTAAAACGCACAACCGCTAATTTTTCACACCAACTGTTGCCAATATTTAATCTTAATGGCCACCTTATGTAAAATGCCAACGAATCCATACCACCACATCTTTCATATTTGCGTTCATGGGTTTCCTGTTGCTGCTCTTAAAATCAATTCCGTCACAAATGCGTCTCGCATTGAATATTTTTCAAAGGATACCCCCGCTTTTTCTCCTTTGGTCGTAAATAATGGCGAGCCGATATTATATAATGGCTTTCCTCCATTCCTCGCACCATTACTTCCTCATACGTCTAGAGCAATGGAAATTGGTAAGCGATTGGGGTTTGAGCCAGAAGATAAACTTGAGCGGATACGGCATTCTCTCGGCACCTATAATGCTGGTCACATCACCGTGGTGCCAGCCGTCGAAACGCTCGCATCTAGCCGTGGTGGATTCCCTTTCGACGGGTTAAGCACAACCGTGCCAGGCCCGCCTGTGTTTACATTTTCCTCTTTTGAAACGCTTGCAAACGAAGAAATCCATACAACTTTAATTACCGAAATTGCAAAAACTTCGGGGGCAACAGGTATTGGAGGGAATTTCAACAAATGCTTCTGCCGAAATACGCACGACGAGTTTATCATAAAGTCCTATCCAGACACATTCACACAAGCGACTTCCACGGAAGTGGCGGCTATGGAAGAGGCTTGTTCTGTCGCCGCTCGTGCAGCTGGTGTTCCCGCTGCGGAAACCTTCGCTTATGGTCCTTTTGTTCTTTCTAAACGGTTTGATAAAGGTCTCCGACTCCATCACGCCAGAGATTTTTTAGACGTAAAAGACCAATACGACGGGTCTTATGAACAAGTGTTTAAGAAAACCGACTTTCAAAACAAGGAGGAGCTTCTTAAGCAGATTATTTTTTCTTGGACGTGTGGAGATTCTGACAAACACCTAGAAAACATGGCTTTCCTTGAAAAGGACATTGGGAAGTATTACCTTTCGCCAGCTTACGATATTTGTCCATCTCGATTCATCAGCGGCGATGCAGAAGAACTCGCACTCACCTTGAATGGGCGCAAAGCGAGGATTACCCTGCAAGACTTTGTAGTTTTAGGTAAAAAAGCTTCTATGAGTAAATCGGAAGTTATGGCTTCACTGAAAGCGTCCGTCGAGGCTTGTAAAAAACATTTTCTTCCGGTCTGCCCTCCAGCAGTCGCAAAAGTGCTTTCCGATCATTTGGAAATAGCTAATGTGATGTCCGAAGGTGGCGAGCGTAGAGAAGCTGAAATACTCTGCCTCCAAAGGGGGATAGAAAGACAGTTGTGAGCAAAAAACCGATTTGATGGGGCTACGCACCTCCAAATATTGCGGATCGTGGGAGCTATGGCGCAGGTGCTCCTGTTAGGCAATGAGAAAAAACCTTCCTTCCCAGCAAAAACAAAATTTCGGTCACTACCACAAACAAGTCCGCATCCCATACTACATTGTTTGCTTTATATAATTTGAATTGTCCAGATCGCTTCATTTCGTCGAAAAACATGCCAAATCATTCTTGGCTACTTTGCCCATGAGATTAATGGCTTTTATTGCTTGTAAACGCACATTCTCTGCCGTGTGCTTTGAGGTCTTAGCAATTTCCTTCAATGTCTCTTTTTCTCGGTCAATGCCAAAGCGTCTCTCTGCTACCTCACTCAAATCATCGGGAAGTTTACTGAGAAGTGTCTTTACATATGTTTGCGGATTTATAGTATCGATGACCTCGCTAGGATCCATTGCACTGGGATCAGCGATCAAATCAATAAGAGGCGAAGAATCTGCATCGGCTCCCGCAGGAGCGTCTAATGAACTTACAGGAAAACCAGATGCCCTGATACCTCTAATTTCTGCGCAACTCAACCCGATTTCTTGCGCTATTTCTTCATCACTGACGCTGCCCATTTTCTCTTGAGTTATGCCCTCCTCTATCTTTTTCAGGAGTGAGATTTTTTCCTGCTGATGATCTGGGAGGCGAATGGTTTTATTACCATTCAGACCGCTGTAAATATCACGCATAACGGAGTTTTTTGCAAAGGCGAGGAATGAAGCTTTGCTCGAATCGTAATTTTCTATATTGTTCACAGCTTTTACTAACCCTATTTTCCCACAGGAAATCTTATCCTCTATTGGCAAGTGTTCTCCTCCGATTTCTTTAGCCAAACTGACGACGAATGACATGCTCTCCAATATTAAAGCAGCTTTTGCGTCTTCATCTTTCTTTTGAATTCTTTGCGTTAGTTCCTCTATTCTTCCCTGACGATCTGTTGAACTCAGGGGGTTGTCTTTTAGATATTGTGCGATTGTGAGGTTTGAATATTGTGAAGTCATAAAATTACATTAGTTATATGTTTGGTTTATTTTTGATGATCAACTATAGATTGAAGTGTTGTTAGTTGGATTTGGCAGAAGCAACCGTGGTTGGTTTTACAATATTTGAGAATTATCTACCGTAGGATTATTGGGGACTTCTGTTGAAGTTGAATAAGAAAAGCGAACAATATATCGGCTTGCAGAAACGAGCTGACAAAACTCTGCCAGGGCAGAAAAGCACCCTCTCCCCCTTTTGATATAAGTATGCTCAGAAAATTTGCCTCTAGTTTGCAAAAAAGCATCCCGATTTCTCGAATTTTAGCAGCCACATTGCCTCGCTCGGCATCTGTGATCGTTGGCCGTTCTATGCACTGGCACAAGCAGGATAGATGCTCGAGCAATTGAAGCATTTTGCAGGAAGTTTGAGTATAGTTTGGTAAATTACAATCTGCGAGGAGTTCAATCCTATCAAACTCAGTCCATGCCATGCTGCTAAAATTTATAGACTCTTGCTGTGTCAAATGCTCCAAAACATAAGACAGTCTGGAACGGATTTGCATGGCATCCACGAAGAGCTTCTGCAATGCCTGTGCATAGTTTGTATATGTGGTATCGTATAATGCAGTAGATTCTTTAGCCGAGGCTTTTCTGGCATAAGTATTTTCGGATTGCGATGTCGATTCATCCGAAATACTTGTCTTGCGACGCAATTCTACGCTGAGTTCCTGTAATTGGGTGATTGACAGCTTGCTCATACAATCTGTAGCATAGCCTTCAAGGTAGCGGAACATCTTTTTACTGCCTTCCGCTAATGCGACTTCAGCGTCTAACTCTTCATCCGATAGCTTTGCCATCTTAATTTCATTGCGGATGTCCGTAATACGCCGAGCAAATTCTTCCTTTGTAGGTGGAGAAATCATGCAGATTTTCTCGTTAAACCGAGAAAGCAACTCTTGAGGGACCTGTTCGTCTTGCTGGACCAACTGCGTATAATTCATTTCTGGTTCAATAGTCGTCGCATCTTTCACATTTCCAAAACCAATGGCAGATTCATGGCTGGTCGTTTTTTGAGTTTTGATCCAAATATCTTGAAAAGCACCGGCTCCTATAATAAAAAATTTGCTCTTTAGTTTCTCTATAATCTCGCTGAAGCCCATTGCCATCAATCGTTCATCGTGATCCAAGAAAGCCAATACTTCTGAAAACACATCCGCCGTCCATGAAGAAGATTCCGTGTGTCCCAATTTAAGCTTATTAATCTCATCAATAAAAATAACACCTGCTTGATTCTTGTTGATAAACTCAGCTATTTGCTCAAGCGTAATCTGTGAATCATTCTTCGCACCTCGCACTATCCAATTCACCACGTTGAGATGAAATAGGGGTAGCTCGAATTTCTTTGCAAACTCGTTCACAATATGCGTTTTACCAGAGCCTGATGGCCCGATGATCAGAGGAATAGTGCGCAATGAGACACCTGCCACGCTTGCAATATCTGTTGTATGCACATGATAGATATTTTGAATTCCCTCAAAAGCTTGTCTTTGTGATTCAGTTAGTTGCATAGTTGCGTTATTGTTGGGTATTGGGTTAGGAAAGAGAAGGATTTCTAAGATTGCTAAACCGTGCGTTTGTTTTCATTAATTGATTGGCGTTGTTTGCTGGTTAATAGACTTCGTCGCCGATCGAACGCCAAGCCGCTACGAGCAACAAGTATCCACCTATTATATAAGAAAGAATCGCTAGCCATGGATGGAAAAAGCCTAAGATACCCCCTAATATCCACGATCCACCGCCTATTAAGGCTAGACATATCGCACCAATAAACATCACGATTGCCAGTGCGATTGCAATGGGGATCGCTGTCACTATTACTCCTCCGCGCACCAGCACAAACAGCAGACCAAGTAGACCTTCATGGGAATAGCCTGCCATGCGCGCGGCAGATTCCAACCCGTTGAGTTGTCCCCAAAACATCCATAACGCATACAGCCAAGCAACACCGCTTACGATCGACAATAGGTTCACGAGCTTGCTACTATTTTGCCACTCGGAGACATGAAATGGCAAAAAAAGCGGAGATAAGCAAATCAGCCCTTTTTGAAAATCAACGCTTACGAGGGGCTCAGCACCCCCACGTGTTTTATTGGCATACTGGGAGCCTGCATCGTTTTGATAGTTGGTCTCCCGAGCATAGGAAGTGTGCGCACTCTCATCGTGCGGTTTTTGCTCCTGAGAACGTGGAGGCTGAGTTCGTCTCCGATAAGTATGGCTAAGATACTCATCTCCGTAGGTATCTATAGCCTGCAAGGTCTCCATATCCCCACCAGCATAAGCATTATTAATTGCTTTGCTCATTTCCTCATAGTGCTTTTTGGTATGCGGATTTTGCGTTTTATCAGGATGCCAGAGTTTGATTAGTCTAAGATACAAGTCGCGGTTCATAAGATCGAAAAAATCTGATCTACTCTTTTCCAAATAACGGTGGATATTGAAGTTTTGTCCCGGGAAAACAAAACTTCACGCCACTTCCCCACTTTGCTATGCCAGCACTCCATGTGGGTAATCTTCTGCTTAGCAAATAGAATAGTGCCATAGTGTGGTTTTGCACAATATACGGAATTTAATTATTTTTAATGACGAAAAGTTGCAAAAAACTTGCACTCCTATTCCTTAAATGTGGGAAAGAATTAGAATAGCCACGCTAGAAAACAACCATGATAGGAGGCAGAGCTTTGCGCAGGAATGGTCTTTAATGACCATGAGTTGTTTGTCGAAAAAACTAGAGGCGTATTTTGGGGATATTGGCGTTTTAGTTAAGAGCATAAGATTGTATCAAGCAGATTTCGAAAAAAACAAGATTTTTTAAAAACTTTTTTGCTTTTCTAAGAAAAAATATAAAGCAAGCGGAAAAAAATCCGCCTTTTTACAAAAAATGCAATATTACGACCTTATTTTATGTAGTGGAGCGAGCAAACCAAGACAGAGATCAAGCAAAACTGGAAATCGCCAATGCTTGTTAGACTGCGCTATAAAAAGCAGACTACAATTTCCATGAACGCCCCTGTCGCAAACAGTGCGGGGTTGGGGGGCACGGCCTCCCATGAAATTGGTGCGCTATTCTTCAAACTGTGTTTATACTCGTTTATCCGCAATCCCACACCATTCGCCGAAGAACCAAAAAATCATCGCTTTCCTCGATTTTACGATAA
>JAIFNF010000319.1 GCA_020047885.1 Gammaproteobacteria bacterium
ACTGGGAAAATCTTTAGGCATATATCGCCACTGGCATCCGGTTTTGTTCAGATAAAAAATGGCATTGACAATCTCACGCAGATCAGTCGTTATCGGTCGGCCTGTCGTGTAAGGGTCGATCTCCTCAAAAACAGGCTCCAAGAGCTGCCACTCTTCATCAATTAGATCACTTGGGTACCTTTTAAAAGGAACTTCTTTTGGCCACGGCATAGATCACCTCGCATTAGATTTTTATGCTTAAAATAATTTTTTAGTTCACACCCTACTTTTACCCATATTTTACAAAAAAAAGTTATTTAAATTCAATACGTTAGTTTTTAGACAGCTTCTTAGAATAGCAGTCAGCCATCTTTATCGAGTCAAGAATCAAAACCTGTCAATCTGTTGCGATTGGAGGACTTCCATGCGGCATTTTATTCGTCATCCCTCCGACATTCCCATTGAGTGTCGGGTGACGCACTGCGAACCTCGTTATCAGCGCCGCATGAAGGATATCAGCATTGGCGGATTGTGCTTTCAAACACCTGAGGCTCTGGATCTCGGTTGCGCCATTCAGATCACCATTCCGGTACAGCCCCCCCCCTTCGAGGTGACCGGAATCATCGTCTGGCGTCGGCGAACCAATGACCACTATCACGTCGGCGTCAAATTTGCCGATGCGAACACTGAATTCTCCGTGCGCATGATTGAGCAGATTTGCCATATCTGCCATTACCAGCGGGAAGTACTAGAAAGGGAAGGGCGCTCTTTATCGACGTCAGAAGCTGCTGCCGAATGGATCGCGAGATACGCCGGAGATTTTCCATCGTAGCCTGCTGTCTGGCGAATCGCGGTCCGGGCAATCAGGCTCTTATAGCAAATATTTCTGCATTTCTGCTTTAAACGCTTTTGATCGTCTACAATTAACGGGGCAATATCCTGTCAATTACACGTTTAGAACCACTTGAGGAGCCGCCCATGCGCCAATGGCTACGCATCTTTACGATAATTTTTCTCTGTCTGTCGCCACTGGCAGGCTATACCCAATCTCCCGTCGCAACCCCATTGCCCGCTAACCCGGACGCCCAATCCACCGTTGCTGCGCCACCCCTTTCCGAAACCGCTTACCCCTATATCATCGGCCTTGGCGCGATTGCAGGTGTTGTAGCCACCCAGGCCATCCTGTTTGGTCCGGCTGGTTTCCCGTTCTTCACCGGTACGGTAGCGTCGGGCGCCAGCATTGCCCCGGAAGTATCCGTCGGCATTAGCCGCATGTACGCCGTGTCGAGTGCGGTGGTTGGCGGTTGGCTTGGCAACTGGATTTATGACCATTGAGTTTTCCAACGCGGAAATTTCCGAGGATATGTCATGCGTAAATTGATTACCGCCGCGCTCGCCACAGTGTTGATGACGGTCTCGTACCTGTCGCCCTCCACCAGTCAGGCCGCGCCTCTCCAGGAACCGGCATCCTCCGACTATCGCCTGCTGGCCATCGGTGCCGGCGCGATTGTCGGCGTAGTGACCTTCAACATGCTGACCTACCCGCTGGGTTCAGTGCCCTTCGTCGCCGGTCCCCTGGCCGGAACCCCGATAGACATCGCCCTGGGTAGTCGTCTGCTGGCTACTGTAACAGCCGGTACTGGCGCTCTACTGGCGCATTACGCCTGGATCGCTAAGACCGCTAAGACCGCGAACCTGGAACCTGCCCCAACCCAGGAAACCGGAAGTTCCGACGCGCTTTATCCCCTCGTGCTGACCGCCGGGGCGTTGGCCGGGGTGGCCGCAGTTAATGTGCTGACCTACGGAGTTGGCTCCCTGCCACTGGTAATTGGCGCTGAGACCGCTGCGCCGATCATTACTCCCGCCGCTGCCGCCGCCAGTCGCATCTTCGTCATCACCTCCGGGGTGATCGGCGCCTGGATGGCTGACAGCCTCTATACCCGCTCTCAGTAGAAAGTGTCTGTTTTGCGTTATCCGGCGCCGGGATGAGGGTGGCAATGGGCGTCGCGATAACGCATAAACTCTTCCCGTTGCGCCTGGTAGGGATCAGCAACATGTTCGCCAGGCACCGCCCGGGCATAGCGCAGACTGGCCGCCGAGGCGCTGAGATCCACGACCAGATCGGCAGTCGCCAGGGTAGCGGACACATAGGAAAGCACATACCACTCCACGGCAAAAAAGCCGGTGACCATCGCCGCCGCATAAGCATTGGCCGGCCCGATCGCAGGCAGGACGATAAACTCCCCCGGATTCCAGCCTGCTACGCACAGCGATTCGATAAATTCCACTTCGCGGCGCTGATACCCCAACCAGTCTGCTGCATCCCAGATGCCGACAATGCCCAGTGTGGTATTGATCAGGAAGCGTTGCCCGGATATTTTGGCACCCTCAGGATCCCCGGCGAACAGGTTAGTGACAATGAATTCCGGTTCCACCAGATTGTTGTACATGTTGGAGCCGGCTTGCTGAATCGGCTGGGGCAGATTTTCGCCCAGCCAGTAAGCCACTGGATCGACAATATCCCGCACCAGCCAGGCGTTAAACGCAAACACCTGGCGGTTAAAGTTTTCATAAGGGTCATGCGCAGCGACCGCCTCGGACGGTGGCGCTGGGGGGACCGGTTGTCCGGTTTCCGCAATCACCCCACTGTGCACTCCCCATAAACCAATAATCAATAAGACGACTCGTAACATGTGTTATTCCTACCTGTAATCAGCTAACGATACCAAAACGCGGATGCTGGATGAGATGAGCAGTCTACCTAAAATAATCGCGATATAGCGCGAGGAGATCCCCATTCCATGAGTACTTTGCAACTCGGTGCCCATGATCTCGGCGACCATCAATGCGCCTTCACCTTGTGGGCACCGTTACTGAAACAGGCGGACGTACATCTGGTCGCCCCCGCAGACCGGCTGATTCCCATGACCCGTGACGAGCGCGGCTACTGGCGGGCGACCGTTACGGACATGGAGCCTGGCGCACTGTACTTCTATCAGTGGGATGGCGAAACTGACCGTCCCGATCCCGCCTCTCATCACCAACCGCAAGGCGTCCATGGCCCTTCACAAGTGGTCAATCACGCCTTCAACTGGACTGATACCGATTGGCAACCACCACCGCTGCAACAGTGGGTCCTGTACGAACTGCATGTCGGAACCTTCACCCCGGGAGGCACCTTCGACGCGATCATTCCCCGCCTGCCGGAACTGCTCGAACTCGGGGTGAACGCCCTGGAACTCCTGCCGGTCGCCCAATTCCCCGGCGACCGTAACTGGGGTTACGACGGCGTGTACCCCTACGCCGCGCAAGCCTCTTATGGCGGGATCGAAGGTCTGAAGCGATTGGTCGATGCCTGCCATCGCGAAGGGTTGGCGGTCATTATGGATGTGGTGTACAACCATCTCGGCCCCGAAGGCAACTATCTCTGGGGACTGGGCACCTATTTCACCAACCACTACCGCACCCCGTGGGGCGATGCGGTCAACTACGACGGCCCGCACAGTCCCGGCGTCCGCGAATACATGGCCGGGAATGTCCGCTACTGGTTTGAAACCGGCCACTGCGATGCGCTGCGCCTGGACGCCGTTCACGCCATTTACGACTTCGGCGCCCGGAACATTCTCGCGGAACTGGCCGAAGTCGCGGCGGATTGCGGGCGGCGTCTGGGTCGCTCTTTCCAGCTTATCGCCGAAAGTGATCTCAACGATCCCCGACTGATTCGTTCCCCAGCGGTTGGCGGCTATGGGCTGGATGCTCAGTGGAGCGATGATTTCCACCATGCTCTGCATACGGTCTTGACCGGCGAGCGGCACGGCTATTACGAAGATTTCGGCAATCTGGAGCAACTGGCGCAAGCCTATCGTCGTCCCTTCATCTACGCCTGGGATTATTCCCCGCACCGTCAACGCTTCCACGGTGATGACCCCGGTGATTGCCCTGCCTGGCGCTTCGTCGTGTGCAGTCAGAATCATGACCAAGTCGGCAACCGGGCGCTCGGCGAACGGCTTTCCGGTCTATTGCCGTTTCCCGCCCTGAAACTGGCAGCGGCGGCAGTATTGCTGTCACCCTACCTGCCACTGCTGTTCATGGGCGAGGAATACGGCGAGCCTCGCCCATTCCAGTATTTCATCAGCCACGGCGATCCGGCCTTGATCGACAATGTGCGCGAGGGCCGGAAACAGGAGTTCGCGGCGTTCCATCGGACTGGCGAAGCGCCCGATCCACAGTCCGAGACGACGTTCACCGATTCCAAGTTGCAATGGGAACTCGGTCACACCGGCAAGTCGGGTCAATTACGCGCTTTCTACCGGGAACTGTTGCGCCTGCGGCGGGAACTGCCCGCGCTGGCGCATCTTGATAATGCCAGTCTGACCGCAACGGTCATCGCGCCAGGCGTGCTGGAATTGCGGCGCTGGTGCAATGAAAGCCGGGTAGCGGTCTGGATGAATTTTTCTGCCAAACCGACTACTGTGACCGTTCAACCGGGTTCCGGGGCGTGGCGCAAGGTGCTGGATACCGCTGATTCGCGGTGGGGCGGCGAGGGTTCGGCCTTGCCCGCATCATGGGCGGATGGGAATTTGCCAAAGGCGCTGACGTTATCAGCTTACGCGGTAGTGGTGTATGATGGGTCTGTTGTTCGATCCTGTTAAGGAAATCGAGGTACAGAACACCCTCCTGCCCTTGCTGGCCGATCATCCGCTGCAGGCCGCACCCTATCGGTGTAGCGCACTGCCAGACTGGCCAGAAGGGACGACCGTATTAACCTATCTCAATGATGGCCAGTTTGCCGAATTTGTACCAGAAGCCGTAGCCCGGCAATGGTCTATCGGGTTGCTGCCGCATCCGGGTTTGATCCAGGCCCGCCGTAGTTTTGGCGTGACTCGAAAGCTGGAACAGGCGCTGGAGGATGCACTGAAGAGCCAGGAGCAGTGCGTCGATCTGCTGTACTGTAACCAGCGACCCGTTTTCAACGCGGTGGTCATTGGCAAAGCGTTCTCACTGAGCAACACCAATGGTCAGACCCCCGGTTTTCGTACCCGATTCCAGTATTTTCTGGGTATTCTGCAATCAGGGTTCAGCGCCCTGAAACTCGATCCCTACACGCTGACCACCAGTAAGGACAAGAGCCTGGCGACTGCGGCTCTTGGGATTGTGATGGTCAAAGAAAGTGGCGCTTCGCTGTTATTCCGGAAAGTCGTGGATGATGCTGGCAGTAACGACGGGATGCTCCATGCGCTGATCCTGGCTCCACGCAGCCGCATGGAAATATTGCGTTTCCTGTTGGCGACTTTATTCCTAGGCAGTCAGCGTAAAAAACTGCCGCCCTTCATGGGACACATCAAGACCACCGCGCTGAAGATCGCCAGTCCTCCACCGCTGGATTATTGGTGTGATGGCGTCTGGATCAGTGCCCGCCAACTGGAGCTGACCATCGCGCCCAAAGCCTTGCGTCTGCTGCCGGGTCGGCATCTGAACGTGCGGGAGGAAGCGCCGCAGACCAAGGAAATTTACAAGGCGCAAAGCCTGCCCGTCGGCGAATCCCGGATGGCGCTGACCGGTCAACGTCTGCCCTGGTTGCACCGAGCCAGCACTGAGGACTTCAAAGAGCTTTATCTAGCGTTGCGTGACAATGCCCGCCCCTCCTCCACCTATTTAACGTGAGTTATTTATTAAAAATCAATAACATGATTTTTCAGACTATGACGGGTAACATCCAATTTACGTTTAAATTTAAAGACGGTTTTTTGTTTTGGTAGGTGTAAGCGATCAGGCCACCCAGCAAATTCAACATGAACCCAGCTATACTAC
>JAIFNF010000281.1 GCA_020047885.1 Gammaproteobacteria bacterium
GTATTCGCAACTCCGCCCGCCCGAAAAGGAAGCCGAACTTCGTTCGGCCCGCTATCCCTCCCCGGCCTAAAGGCCGGGGTCTCTCGCGGAAAATCTGATGAAATCACAGGCATTCAGTTGAAATATTGGCTTTTCCCATTTCTTTTTGGAGTCCAAATGAGGCGATTATTTTCTTATATTTTGGTGTTAGCGCTAGGTATATTGGCGAATCCAGTTCAGGCAGAAACCCGCTATGCCACTGATTCATTTAAGCTTCCTATGCGCAGTGGTGGCTCGCCGAATCATCGGGTGGTGCGCATGGTGCCCAGTGGGACGCCATTAGAGGTTCTCGAAACCAATGATGAAGGATTCGTCAAGGTGAGAACCCCGGAGCGGTCGGTGGGTTGGATGCTGGCGCGTGATTTAATGAATGAGGCCAGTCCTCGCGAGCGGGTATTGCAGCTTGAAGGGCAGGTGACGACGCTGGAAGAAGAGAATCAGCGATTGCGGGGGGAGAATGAAAACGTTGGGGTGACCCGCAACGATCTGAATCAGTGCAATGAAGCGCTGACGGGGATTCGCCAGACAGCGTCGCAAACCCTGGAGATCGAGGAAAGCAACCGCCAGTTGCAGCAGGAAATGACCGAATTGCGTGAGCAGATGGCGCGTCTCGAACAGCAGAATACGGCTTTGCGTGATGATACGAGCCGTAATTGGTTCCTAGCTGGGGCAGGCGTGGTCATCGGCAGTCTGTTCCTGGGTCTCGTATTTCCACTGATTCCCTGGCGGCGGCGGCGGCGCTGGGATCAGTTCTGAGGGGGTTCGATGTGGAAACTGTAGCGGTCATTGATTTTGAGACCACCGGGTTGGCGCCGGAGGAAGGGGCGCGGGCGACCGAGATTGCAGTAGTGCTGATGCGTGAAGGGCAGATTGTGGACCGGTTTCAAAGTTTGATGAATGCCCGGGTGCGGATTCCGGCATTCATTGAGGCGCTGACCGGCATTACCAATGCGATGATTCGCCAGGCTCCACCCGTGGCGGAGGTGATGCGCCAAGCGGCGGACTTTATCGGGGATACGCCGCTGATTGCGCATAATGCGGCGTTTGATCGCAAGTTTTTGGATACGGAACTGGCGCGGATTGGTCGGAGCCGGAGTCAGGAGTTTGCGTGTACGGTGTTACTGTCGCGTCGTCTGTATCCCAAGGCCCCTGACCATAAGCTGGGGACGCTGGTGAGGTATAACGGCTTGCCGGTCGCGGAGCGCGCTCACCGGGCGCTGGCGGATGCGGAGATGACGGCGCATCTGCTGGCGCAGATTGAGGCGGATTTGAAAACCCGTTATGAGCTGCCGGAGGTTCGGCATGAGTTGCTGCGCCGTCTTCAGAAGGTGTCACTGGCGAATCTTGATGGGTGCATTCAGAGTTTCAAGAGACGGATACAGGTCGGCTAACAGTTTGAACAAATTGAGAAATTCGATGAAAAGCAAAATATTCAGGATGTGGATGGTTCTGATGTGGGCAGTTTGTATGCCGATGTCGGTGCTGGCGGCGGGTAGCAAGGAGAGTGGTCAAGGCGTCATTCGGATTGGCGGCGGCTTTGCGCTCACCGGCGATGGTTCGGTGCTGGATCGGCCAGCGGCTAACGGCGCTCAACTGGCGGCGAAGGAGATTGCCGCGGCCGGGGGTGTGCTGGGTCGCCCGGTAGAGTTGATCGTGCGCGACAGCCAGTATCAGATGGATGTCACGCGCCAGATTGCCCGGCAATTGGTTGAGGAAGATCGGGTGATTGGTTTGGTGGGCTTTTCTGATAGCAATTCGGTGTTGGCGTTTGGCCCGATTGTGCAGAAAGCGGGTATTCCGTTTATCACGGCGGGGGCGACTTCACCCCGGCTGCCGCAACAAATCGGCGATCTGCTGTTCCTGGCGTGCTTTGGGGACAATGTGCAGGCGGCGGCGGGCGCTGAATTTGCGGCGCAGCAGTTTGGCAAAACCGCCTATCTGCTGTGGGATAAGAGCACCAAGTTTACGACGCTGCTGGCGCGTTATTTCAAGGCGCGTTTTACGGAACTCGGCGGTGTGATTGTGCTGGAGGAGATGTACGATGATCCGGCGACGGATTTCTCGGCGCACATCGCCAAGGTGAAGGCGCTGCCCAAACCGCCTGATTTCTATTATGTGTCGGCGATGCCCTATAACATCGGCACGGTGGTGAAGCAGTTCCGTGCGGCGGGTCTCATGGCACCGATTGTGGGTGGTGATGGTTATGATGACCCGACGTGGGTGGCGGCGGCGGGCGCGGCGGCTAATAACGTGTATTTTTCGACACACGCTTTGAATGACGGAACCGCTGGCGCTGAGGCTTACCGGCGGTTCTTCGTGGCTTATCAGCAGGAATACGGTCATGCGCCGGAAAATGCGTTTGCGGGGCTGGGCTATGACGCGGTCTATCTGCTAGTGGATGCGATTCGCCGCGCCGGTTCGACTGAGGCGCAAGCGATCAGGAAGGCACTGGAAGCGACGAAGGGCTTCCCTGGCGTCACGGGTTCGATCACCTATGGCCCTGGCGTGCATGTCCCGCAGAAGGGCGTGACCATTATTGCGCTGAAGGAGGGCCGGTACACACTGGGCGCGGAGGTGGTTCCGGAAAAGGTTCCGGCTCCGTAGGGATGGGGTGAGTCATACAAGGGGGAGTGTCAGGCGGGCCTTGACCCGGCTGAACTGGAGGAAAAAATGACGGCGGCAACTTATGAAACTGACTTTTACCAGTGGACACAGCAACAAGCGGCGCTCTTGCGGCAAGGGGAGTTCAACCGGATTGATCTGGACGTGGCGAATATTGCCGAAGAGATAGAGAGCATGGGACGAGGGCAAACACATTCACTGGGGAGCTATCTGCACAACGTCATCATGCACCTGCTCAAATGGCGGTACCAGCCCGACCGGCGGGGAACCAGTTGGCGTTCATCGATTCGGAATGGGCGGTATCAGATTCAACGTCTACTCAAAGATAGTCCTAGCCTGAAACCCAAAGTGGCGACGCTCATTGCGGATGAGTATCGCCCTGCACGGGAGAATGCTGCTGATGAAACCGGCTTACCCCTGGCCACCTTTCCCGATCAATGCCCGTTCACTGTGGAACAAATCACCGGCGATTTTTGGCCTGATTAGGTGATTTCTTATAAAGACTACACCGGGTGTCGATCCGTATTCCAGAGATTAGCCACGGATAAACACGGAAAATTCTTTCTTTTTCCGTGTCTTTCCGTGTCATTCCGTGGTTAATATTTTCACGTTTGGCTGGAGTGGATTGAGTCAGCAATACCCTTGATGCATCAGCGGGTAATGCAAGGCGTTCGAGCGAAAACGATGAGGCCATGGGTAATGTAACAAGTCCATCATATCCCAATCATCGGGAACCATCTCCAACTGGCTTAACGGCAGACGACCTGAACCCCGCCATCAAGAAGCGCTCAAGAAATATTTTGGATTACCTTCCACCGTCGACTTGGAGACGTTTCCATTATTCTTGGAACTATCTCCTGTGGGGGGCCGTGAGCAGCGGGAATGGCTACAAATGCATGTCAACGATTTGGATGAGGAAACTCTGCGTCTGTTGTTTCCTGCCCTCGAAAGGTTGCTACGCTAAAAACTGAAGTTGCTGTAGGCAAAGTGAAAGCTTCAGCGTCTTTTCCCAATTGCCTCCACTGCAACGCTGGCGTATGCTCAGGCTTCCTAAAGCATTGCGCCGTTCCTCCACCCGGTCAGGTGGTTTTTTGATTTATGCCTGCCTTAAATTTATGGGGGGGTGTCGGGTAACCGCAAGGTCCCGGCGGTCGTAATGCCGTAGGAGCACCTCCCCGCCTGATTAGGGGACTCATCCTGAATCATTACGGATTACATCTTATGGCGACTCAAATCATTCCCTTTAGTTTCCAGCAACATTTCATCCGCACGACGCTGATTGATAATGAACCATGGTTCTGTCTGGCGGATGTGTGTGCGGTGCTGAGTGTGGATCGTACCTCTGACCTGCTGCGCAACCTGGATGCAAAGGGTGTGGTTAAAAACCCCACCCTTACGCAAGGCGGTGAACAGCAACTGAAATTTGTCAACGAACCCAACCTGTACCGCGTCATTTTTCGCAGCAACAAGCCGGATGCTAAGGTCTTCCAAGACTGGGTTTTCAATGAAGTACTGCCTGCGCTGCGCCGACAGGGCTACTACGCAACACCGACGGTTCGCCCGGAACCCTTTATTACCCTGACCCAAACCGAGTGTGCGGCCTTTATCGAGCGCTGCATCACCAAGGCAATCCGCGCCGCGATTGGCGCACCCCGCGCCCGGCGGGTAAAATTCACTGATGCCGAAAAAGCGGAAATGCTGCAATTACGGGAGCAGGGTGTCGGAGTTGCCGAAATCGCCCGTCGCCTGAACCGTTCAGCCGGTTCGGTGGGCAACTTCCTGCTGCAACACCGGCGGAATATAGCCCGGGATCGTGTTTAAATTCTGTGTCCCCCGTTCCTGTCTGGATTGCGTTTGAGGTCTGTCGGGCTGATCGGGGGAATAATCTTCAATTTATGTTTTGCACATACCACGATAACCCGCTTTTCATATAGGTTTTGCTTGATTATCATGTATTGCGATTATGCAAAGTTCAATGATCAGGAGCTTCGATGAATACAAGCGTGAAAAAACGCGGGCGACCCCCAACAGGGCAAACGACAACATTGATTCGAGTCCCTATTGCCCTGAAACCGGCGATCCAGGAATGGGTAAACAACTATCGACGCATTAGCGGGCAAATCCCCCCGTCTGGACAGCCTGATGACGATGATGATGCGTACTGGGTGGCGGAAGCGGAAGCCGTGCTAGACCGGGTCGAACGCGGGGAAGAACGAGTGATCACCTTGGAACAGTGGGAAGCCCGGCATGGCCTGGGCGGTTGAATTGGCGGAAAGCGCGGCGGACGACCTGGATCAACTGGATCCGGTAATGCAGCAACGGCTCTGGCGGTATTTACGTGGGCGGTTGGCCTGCACGGTCAACCCCCGGCAACGTGGCAAGGCATTAGCCGGTGCGTATTCCGGGCTATGGCGTTACCGGGTTGGAGACTATCGGCTGATATGCCGTATTGAAGACGCCCGACTGGTGGTTCTGGTGGTCAAGCTGGGACACCGGCGCAATGTTTACCAGCGGTAACCCCCCGCAATGAAAAAACGCCTTGAAAGGTTGCTGCGCCAAGGGTCGAAGTTGCTATAGTTTCGGCCATTCAAGAGCAGTAACCGACAACCCCTATTTAATGAGAACTCACATGGCCATCGACGAAAAGAAACGACAGAAAAAACTCGCTAAAAAAGCGGCGGATCGTAAAGCCAAGGAGGCCGAACGGCGTTCTCTCATCACCGCCGGTTCATCTGCGGCGGTGGCCCGCTTCCCGATCGGCGACTGTTTCATACCCACCGACCTGTTCAGCGAGGGCATCGGCCACCTCGTCCTGACCCGTACACTGCCCAATGGCCGGATTGCGGTCGCCGGGTTCCTGATTGACGTTTTCTGTGTGGGCGTCAAGAACGCGCTGTACCGCGAAATATCTTATGAAGAGTACGCATCCTATCTTGAGGACGTCGAAAGCCGGGCGCCCATGGAAAAAGCGCATCCCAGTTGTCTGCGTAAACTGGTCGAAGGCGCAGCCCGCTACGCCCAGGATATTGGCTTCTCACCCCATCCCGATTACGCCAAAGCCAGCCGCCTGTTTGGCGACATCGACGCCGCCGCGTGTCCGGTTCGCTACACCTTTGGCAGACCCCCGCGCAACAGAGCAAAATTATCGAAACGCTGGAGCGCCATCTTGGATCAGACGGTTTTGAGCATATGTACATGATCGGCGATGGCGCGGATGAGTTTGCTCCAGCCTCCATGGCGGGAAATCTGAAGCTAGTCAATTACCGAATCAGTGACGACATCCCGGCAGATTCCCCTTTCGCCAAACTACCGGCATCGGTTCAGAAAGAATTTAATGAGCTGTATGCCCTGGTTTTCAAAAATCCCCAACAAGCCATTGGCCGGATCAAGTCACTGATCGAGCAGTATCCTGATGTGCCGCAGCCCTACAATTACCTGCATAGCGCTTATAGACTCCTCAATGACGAGGTCAGCGCGGATCGCATCCTCCAGGAAACTCTGGAGCGCTTCCCGGATTACCTGTTTGCACGGATCGCGCAAGCCAACGATTGCCTTGACCGAGGCGCGATCGACCGGATCGCGGAGATTTTCGATGGGAAATTTGAACTGAGCCTGGCCTGTCCTGGCCGTGAGTACTACCACAGTTCGGAGGTCTTGCACTTCTCGGCGATTATGGCCCGCTACTTTTACGCCAAGGGAGAAGGGAACAAGGCGGAGGTCTACTATAAATTGATGAAACAACTCGATCCGACGCACAACACAACGCAGATTGTTGACCGGATCATCCATCCCAAATCTAATAAGGCCATCGATTGGTTGCGCAAGCTGGTAGGAAAAGCGGGATCCTCCTGAGGCTGCACCCTAACCCGAAGGGCGCGAACCGCCCTGCGTGACCGACCACCCCGTTAATGAGAACACCGATGACTATCGACGAAAAGCGCCGCCAGAAGAAACTCGCCAAAAAAGCAGCGGAACGTAAAATCAAGCAGATCGAGCGGCGTTCGCTGTCCACGGGGGGGTCGCCCGCCGCTGCCTCTGCATTCCCCATCGGCGACTGTCTGATACCCACCAACCTGTTCGAGAAAGGCTTGGGCAATCTCGTCCTCACCCGTGCGCTCCCCAATGGACGGGTTGCCGTAGCGGTTTTCCTGGTTGACGTGTTCTGCCTGGGCGTGCGGGACGCCTCCTACTGCGAAATGTCTCACGAAGAGTTCGAGGGGCATCGGCAAGAACAGCAAAGCCAGTCGCCCATGGGAAAAGCGCATCCCGAATGCCTGCGCAAACTGGTCGAGGGCGCAGTTCACTATGCCCAGGCGCTGGGTTTGGTGCCACATCCCGATTACGCCAAAGCCAGTCGCCTGTTCGGGGATATCGACGCAGCGGCCTGCCGCGTTCGTTACAAATTCGGCTGCAACGGCAAACCGTTCTACATCAATGGTCTCCACGAATCTCCTGCGCAACAGCGTAAAATCATCGACACCCTGAAGCGCCATGTTGGTGACGACGGTTTTGAGTACGTTTGCACGACAGGCCATGGCGAGGATGCGGGTGCTCAACAGTTCTCGACTTCATATTCCCACATCGCCAATTACGCGATTACTGACGCGCCCCTGGAAGGCTCCGCTTTAGCGCAGCTACCCGAATCGGTTCAGGAAACGGTGACGCAGTTCTATAAAAGCGTGCTTAAAAAACCCAGGGAATCGATCCCTCATCTGCTGGAACTGATCGAGCAATACCCCGACCTGCCGCAGAACTACAACTACCTGCAAATCGCCTACACGCTGATCGGTGATCAGGAGAACGCCCAGCGCGTCCTTCAGGAAACCCTGGAGCGTTTTCCCGATTACCTGTTTGGCTGGATCGCCCAAGCTGATGATTGCTTTGAAAGGGGCGAAATTGATCGAATTCCCGAGATTTTCAAGGGCCAGACCGACCTTGGCGCAC
>JAIFNF010000254.1 GCA_020047885.1 Gammaproteobacteria bacterium
AATTATAACTTATTGAATAAAAACGATTAAAAAAATAGGCCTCATTATAACATATTGAATAAAATAAGTTAAATTATTAATGAACAAGTCTGTTGATCAGGGGTTCTTCGGAGGTTCTCATCGCGTGGTTGACTTGAATCGTCGGTTTTCCAGCCCTCCGGTGATGGCTCCGAAAAACGACATTCTTGAGGTAGGCAACGACGCATCACTCCAAATAACAATTTTTAAAATAATGGCTTACAATATCATCAATTACTATGCCGAACAACATTGCGGTTCATCCGTGTTTCCGAGATCAAGCTGACGAGAATCGGTATAACGCGCTGCCATCCCCAAGGCGATTTCCGCCATTTCCGCGCGCAATATTGCCGGTTCCAAAACTTCTACGCCGGAACCGAATCCGAGCAGCCACCAGCGTAAGAACGAAGTGTCATTGACCGTGGCGCTCAGACGCACCCAGTCGTTGTCTTCGTCGATGATTTGCTGATCAGTACTGAGCGGCGTTTCATACAAATGCCAGGCGGCGTCCCGGTCGAACCGAACCACCAAATGAATCGGCCCGCCTTCGGGATATTCAAAGCCGCCGGCGCGGATGTAGGCATCCACATCAAAGTGGTCAGGTTGCCGCCGGGGCTGGTCGGGTAGCAACTCCGCGCTCTGAAACCGATGAACCCGCAGTTGCCGGGCATCTTCATAGTCGTCGAGGGTCGCCAGCAGGTACAACGCGGAGCCACGCAACACCAGCGCTAACGGATGCACCAGGCGAAATGCACGTTCGGTATCGTCGCGATTACGATAGCGAGCTGTGAAACAACACTCTCGCAGCAATGCCTCACTGACGGTAGCCATGACCCCGGCATCTCCAGTTTGTGGCAATAGCGCTGGGCCGGTCGGGATCAACCGCACCTTGTCTGCCCAGCGATAAGTCCGATTGTGATCGCCTAAAACACGGTCAGTAGCGAGTAGATAGGGATCGAACTGGGCGAGCAGGGTCGGCGGCAACAGGGGCGACAAATGCAGGCGGGCCAAGCGAAAAACCAGCGCGGTCAGCGGATCCATGCCCGGTAGTTCGGTAACAATGGCGTCCTTCGCCCAGCACCAGTGTGCGGTTTCGATTCGTCGCCGTGGATAGCGTAATACACGGATAACAGGTTGAGATTACGCTGGATTGTTCGGTCATTCACCGCGAAACCGCGCGCTGCCAAGCGGTTGCGCAGTTCGCTCACAGTGATCGTGCGCGGGTAGCGGGGTAGCAACCGCAGGGTTTCGATCAGGCGGAGGGCGGTCTGGTAGGAGCCTTTTTCAGGATCGGCAGGCATAGCAAAAATTCCGGGGATGGCGGGTTATAAACGACGCTCATTGTCGCTTGATTGGAGAGTATAGAGAAATCCAATCTGAGTGGCGGAACCCCCGCTTCAAACCACCCCGTCAACTTCGTTGCCACATTGCTTTACCCAAGGCGGGGAAATTCCACGACTGCAACCGGATTGCTATCTGTGTTATGGTTTGTGGTGCTGGCCGCTGCGACTGGATTTTTTTAAACCCAGTAACTTCTGGGTACCCGACTTCTTTCTGGAGGATTGATCATGGTAACGTCATCACCTGGGCCAGGGCTTGGTTATATGCCCCCTATCGTAAGGGAAGTTGCTTCCTCGGAACCTGAACTCCTAGATATTCTCAAAGAGGCAGAAACCAGAATAGCTGCGGTGCTCAATGAAGGGGAAGTTATTAAAATTGAAGATGATGATTTTGATCAAGAAGTTAGTGCCACAGGTTATCTTGTAGATTTCTGGGCAGCGGCTACGCTGGGTGAAATGGCTCTTTACCTTGTCGTAAGTGTGCTTGCTAATGAGAATCACAACATGATATCCAAGTGTAGCGTGAAATGCTATATTAAAGTCTCTAAAAAACAACAACAGAAATGGCTGGACATTTTTGAAAGCTATGTGGGATTTTTCTCCAACAGCGAAGAATACGGAGAAGGTAATATTGTTATCGGATTGTGTCGTTCAGTTGGCTTCAGGAAGGAATTAGAGGCATTTCTTGATGGTCGATCATCGAAGACACCAACCGAAATTAAGGAGATGTTTGAAGATTTTATGATTAGGGAACCGCTTGGTTTTCCAGCTAATATCAAGCTGGATCTTGAGGTCATTCTGGCTGATTTCTTGGCCTGTGTTGAAAATTACAACCCCAGTTAATTTTGGTTAGTTGGATTTTTTTGATGCCGTCTATATCTTCGATGGTCTTCTAGTTTTTTTCGAGGACTATCGAAGTTATGATGAAAATTTTCAGAATAAGCTTAAGAGAGTTTTCAATGCCTCATCCATCAATATCCGATTTTTTTAATTATGCAACCAGTTTACTTGAAAAAAACAAGGAGAAATTGATGCCCACAGCAATTAAAAATTTTTTTGATCATTTCACAGCTCTTCTCAAAAAAAAGCGAGAAAGTGATAAAATTGAGGCTACCGATTTTAATGTTTTCGATTACATTCAACCTGACGAGTTGAGGTTATCCCGCATTATTGCTGACCTGTTAAATCCCAAAGGCGCTCATGGACAGCAAACAACGTTTCTTGCAGACTTCATTGAAACGATGGCAGAAAAAGCATCCGAACCCTTGAAAAACACATTGATTAAATTGAAAAAATCAATATCTGACAACCCTAGTTCTATCAGCATTCAGACTGAGGTTACAACATTGACTGGTAATAGGCGCATGGACATTGTACTAAATTTGGGTGGAGGAAAGGGTATTGTCATCGAAAACAAACCTTGGGCGAATGATCAGCCAGTACAGCTTAGAGATTATGCTAAAGATGCCAGATGTAGATTCCCTGATGGCTGGGTGCTAATTTATCTACACGGTAGTGGTAAAGCTGCCGACGAATATACACTTCCTAAAAAAGAAGAATTAAAGCGTAGCGGCAATTATCTGGATGCGGATTACGCTTATTTTATAATTCAATGGCTAAACAATTGCCTTAAACATTCGCAGGCGGAGAAAGTGAGCGTATTTTTGCGTCAATTGATTAGCTATATTGAAGAAAACTTCCAAAACACCTTCTCTCAGGAGACAACCAATGGCTGATGCTTTCACACAACAAATCTGCAATTATGCATTGGAAAATGATGATAATCTTACTATTTTTATACGAACAGCAAAATCTTTTGATGAGCTTCGGAAAAGCCTTATATCAGGATTTGCAAGCGCACTTGCAGAAAAGCTCAGAAAAGAATATTCGGGTGATGGATGGATAATTGATGCAACTACATCAGTACGACATGAATCGTGGCCTTCAAATTTAAGAGTGTGCATTGAGATATACAAACCGATAGATTACGGAGTCGCGTGGGAAAACTGGAAGCAGCTCCATGAGCCAGAAGCCAGAACGATTTTTGCACTGATACAAAAGCGATTTAATAGCTCAGAAAGCAAAAGCAGCGAAAGCTGGCCATGGTTTATTCACGGCAGTAGATTTAGTAATTGGTCTGAAGAAGATGCCCTTATTTCAATGCGCCAAGTCATAAAAGGAGAACTCCCTGCTGAAATTCTTGACTTCTTCTATAATGAATTGGTCACTATTACTGAAATTCTCAAAAACCATCTCAAAACTCCGTGAATAAATCAGGTGAAAAGTGCAAATTAACTTGCCGAATAATTAATAATTATTCGGCTGTTTCTAAATGATAACGCCCATTCACACCGTCAAATACTGTCGCACCAGATCATCTTCCAAATCCGCAATCGCCCCGGTCGCCACCGCCCGCCCCTTGTCCACGATGCAAAACTGTTGCGCCACCCACCGGGCAAACGGCAGCTTCTGTTCCACCAGCAGCACCGTCATCCCGCGTTCCTGACTAACCCGCTGCACCGCCAGACCGATTTCCTTCACAATCGACGCCTGCTCACGGAACTGCTCCAACTGTTCCTCATTCAAGCGGCGAATCACCCGCCCAATCTCCCGCACCACATTCGGCTGAATCCCCTCGGTCGGTTCATCGAGAATCAGCAGGCGCGGCTCCAGCGCCAACGCCCGGCCAAACGCCAATTGTTGCTGCTGGCCGCCGGACAAATCGCCACCGCGCCGCTTAAGCATGGTTTTCAGCACCGGGAACAACTCGAAAATAAATTCGGGAATCTGCCGGGGTCGCCGGGGATTCGCTGCCAGCCCGATTTTCAGATTCTCCTCAACGGTCATCAGCGGAAAAATCTGCCGACCCTGTGGCACATAGCCGATACCCAAGGGTGCGCGCCGTTCTGCGGGCAACCGACTGAGATCCTCACCGGCGAACGTCATCTGGCCGGAACGGACCGGCAACAATCCCATAATGCATTTCAACAAGGTGGTCTTCCCTACCCCGTTGCGGCCCATCAGGCAAGTCACGACACCCTCCGGCGCTTCCAGACCCAGATCCCACAGGGTATGCGACTCGCCGTAATACTGATTCAACCCTTCAATGGTAAGCATCGCCGGCTCCCAAATAGACTTCAATCACCATGGGGTCGATCTGCAACTCCTCCAGTCGCCCCTCCGCCAGCACCCGCCCCTGATGCAGCACCGTCACTTTGTCCGCGATAGAGCGCACGAAACCCATGTCATGCTCCACCACCACCACCGAATGACTGCCTGCCAGCGACCGCAGCAATTCCGCAGTGCGATCCATCTCCGCCGGGGTCATACCCGCTACCGGCTCATCGACCAGCAGCAAGCGCGGTTCCTGCATCAGCAACATGCCGATTTCCAGCCACTGCTTTTGCCCATGAGCCAGAATCCCGGCCAGTCGCCCGCCGTGTTCCGTCAGGCCGATTTTCTCCAGCACCGCATCAATCCGGTCGCGCTCTTCGCCACTCAACCGACTAGTCAACAACCCCCGCATCCGCTTGGCCCCGGACATGGCCAGTTCCAGATTTTCCAGCACCGTCAACGGTTCAATCACCGTCGGGCGCTGGAACTTGCGGCCAATGCCGATCCGGGCAATCGCCGGTTCATCCAGCTTGAGCAGATCAATCGTCTGGCCGAAGAACACCCGCCCGCTGTCCGGCCGGGTTTTGCCGGTGATAATGTCCATCATCGTGGTTTTGCCCGCACCGTTTGGGCCGATGATGCAGCGCAATTCCCCATCGCCGATGTACAGCGATAGGTTATCAATCGCCTTGAAACCGTCGAAACTAACGGTCACTTCTTCGAGATACAGCAGAATGCCATGCCGTGCATCGACATCTTCCTGCCGAAGCCGCAGGCCGCCGCCGTCGAGATCGGAAACCAGTTCACTCATGATGTTGCCTCCCGCCGCCGCCGTAACAAGCCCATCAAGCCCTGCGGCAGCAACAGCGTCACCGCGACAAACAAACCACCCAGCGCGAACAGCCAGATTTCCGGCAATGCCCCGGTCAGCCAGGTTTTGGCGTAATTCACCAACACCGCGCCCGCCACCGCCCCCACCAGCGTGCCACGCCCGCCAACCGCCACCCAGATCACCGCCTCAATGGAGTTCAGGGGCGCAAATTCACCAGGGTTAATAATGCCGACTTGTGGCACATACAGCGCTCCGGCAATCCCGGCCAGCACGGCTGACAGCGTGAAGACCAGCGTTTTTACCCGCTCCACCCGATAACCCAGAAAGCGGGCGCGATCTTCGCTATCGCGGATGGCGACTAATACCCGTCCCAGTCGCGTCGAAACCAGCCAGCGGCACAGTAAATAACCACCTGCCAATGCCAAAGCGGAAAGAATAAATAGCACGATGCGGGTTCCCTCTGCGTGCAATGGATAACCGAGAATCTCCTTGAAATCGGTCAGACCGTTATTCCCGCCAAAGCCCATCTCATTGCGGAAAAAGGCCAGCATCAGCGCATAGGTCAACGCTTGGGTAATAATGGACAGATAGACCCCTGACACCCGCGACCGGAAGGCAAACCAGCCGAAGATAAAAGCCAGTAAGCCGGGAACGACCATCACCATTAAAATGGCAAAACCGAACGAGTCGAAACCGAACCAGTACCACGGCAATTCAGTCCAGTTCAGGAACACCATGAAATCGGGCAAATTGGGGTCGCCGTAAACGCCGCGCGTGCCAATCTGGCGCATCAGGTACATACCGAAGCAATACCCGCCCAGTGCGAAAAATGCGGCATGACCGAGGCTGAGAATGCCCATGTAGCCCCAAACCAGATCAATCGCCACAGCTAACAGGGCATAGCACAGATATTTGCCCAGAACGGTGACGGTGTAGGCGCTTAAATGCAGCGGATGATCCGATGGAACCAGCAGATTCAACACCGGAACGCCAATGCCAATAATGACCAACACGGCCAGCAGAACCAGTCCAGCCCGGTCAGATAACAGCCAGCGGGGAAGTAACATGGTTTAAACCTCCGCGGCTCGGCCACGCTGTGGGAACAATCCACGCGGGCGTTTCTGGATGAACAGGATCAGGAAGACCAGCACGACGATTTTGGCCAGCACCGCACCAGCCCACGGTTCCAGCAATTTATTAGCGACGCCCAGCGAGAGACCCGCCACCAGCGTTCCCCACAGATTGCCGACCCCGCCAAACACCACCACCATGAACGAATCCACGATGTAGCTTTGGCCAAGGTTAGGACCAACATTGGTCAATTGCGACAGCGCAACGCCCGCGACACCGGCGATGCCACTGCCCAGGCCAAAGGTCAGCGCATCTACCCGCGCCGACCGCACCCCCATCGCCCGCGCCATCGCCCGATTTTGCGCCACCGCCCGCACTTCCAGCCCCAATCGAGTGCGTTGCAGCGCCAGCCAGAGCAAGGCGAATACGGCGATGCAGAAACCGACGATCACCAGTCGGTTCAGCGTCACTTCCAGCGGCCCCAGCAGAATCGTGCCGCTCATCCAGTCCGGGGTCGCGACCGAGCGATTCAGCGGTGAAAAGATCGACCGCACCGCCTGTTGCAGAATCAGGCTAACGCCGAAAGTCGCCAACAGGGTTTCCAGTGGGCGACCATAGAGAAAGCGAATAATGCCGCGCTCAATGGCGATGCCGACCAGCCCAGCCACCAGAAACGCCAGCGGCACCGCTACCGGCAGCGACCAGTTCACCGGCAGCCATTGCTGCACCAGCCACGTGGTGTAAGCACCCAGCATCATCAATTCACCGTGCGCCATATTGATCACGCCCATGACCCCGAAGGTCACGGCCAGGCCAATCGCCGCCAGAATCAGCACCGACCCCAGCGACAGGCCAAAAAACAGGGTTTCCGCCCAGCCCAGCATTTGCAAGCGAAATTCGGTTTTTGCCAGGGCAATTTTCGCGGCTTCACGCACCGCAGCATCGCTATCGTCGGCCGCCGCCCGCATCAATGGGCCACGAATTTCCGAAGGCGTCCAGCCACCCATGGCGGCTGCCGCTTTAGCGCGAACCGTCGCGTCTTCACTGGCCAGATCCGCCAGCGCCAACGCCACCGTGAGTAATTCTTTAAGCTTCTGATCGGGTTCAACCGCTAACTGCGCCTTCAACCGTTCCGCGCCAATCGGATTGGGACTGCGCAAAAAGGCTTCGACCGCCGACCGCCGTTGCTGTGGGTCCGCGCTGGCCAGTCCCAAACTCGCCAACAGATTCTCGATCATGGCTCGCAGGCGGTTGTTCGCGGTGATGCGGTCCAGATCGCGTTTACTGGCCTGACCGAGCGCTGCGCCGCTCACCGCATCTTCAATCGTGATCTCCGCCGCATCGTTCAGGCCGATGACCACCCGGTCACCGTCGATCTGGTAATACAGACGGCTGTCCGCCAGCGCTTTGAGAATCACGGCCATGCGGGGATGATCCTGCGCCGCCAGACGTTCCACCAGGGCGGCCTTTTCAGCGAAATCGGCCTCGCGCAACTGGACCAGCGTTGTCTGTAGCGCTGCGTCATCGGCGAAGGCGGGCGGAGCAAACAGTGCCAACAGCATCAGGGCGAGACCGGCCAACCCGGCGCAAAACGGCGTGCGGGATACCATGCGGGATGTCTCTCTTGGGAAGGGTTAAGGAAGAATCCCCAGTGACGAGGGGGTCAAGCGTAGACCATCGAACCACCCCGGCGCTTCGCGCCACCCCTCCTTATCCAAGGAGGGGAGAAAAGACGCGACCGGGGGGATTTCACGCCATCAGGCTCAGTAATTCTGGCCGGCGCACTTCTTGGTGACAGTGTTGAAATTGCCGCACTTGATCTTGGGATCCGCCCAGTCAGCAATGATGTCCTTGCTGCCCGGCAGGAAGTCCGACCAAGCGTCACCGGGCACCAGTTCCTTGGTCTTCCATACCACGTCAAATTGTCCATCCGCCTGAATTTCGCCAATGAACACCGGCTTGGTCAGATGATGGTTGGGCAACATCTTGGCGACGCCACCGGTCAGGTTGGGAAATTCGATGCCGACCATGGCCGGAATAACTTTGTCAGGACTGGTCGTCTTGGCTTTCTCGACGGCCTTGACCCACATATTGAAGCCGATGTAATGCGCTTCCATGGGATCGTTGGTGACACGCTTGGGATCCTTGATAAATTCATGCCATTTCTTGATGAAGGCGTCGTTAGCCTTGTCCTTGATGCTCATGAAGTAGTTCCAGGCGGCCAGATGCCCGACCAGTGGCTTGGTGTCGATGCCGGACAGTTCTTCTTCGCCCACCGAGAAAGCCACGACCGGAATGTCGGTAGCCGACACGCCCTGATTACCCAGTTCCTTGTAGAACGGGACATTGGCATCGCCGTTGATGGTGGAAACCACGGCGGTTTTCTTGCCTGCGGAACCGAATTTCTTAATATCGGAGACGATGGACTGCCAGTCGGAATGGCCGAACGGGGTGTAGTTGATCATGATGTCTTCTTCCTTGACCCCCTTGGCCTTGAGATAGGCTTCCAGAATCTTGTTGGTGGTGCGCGGATAGA
>JAIFNF010000106.1 GCA_020047885.1 Gammaproteobacteria bacterium
ACCTCAAAGAGGATGGCATCATGGCGTTTCTAAGCGTTGAACAACTGAAAAAAGATTGGGCTGAGAATCCCCGCTGGAAAGGCATCAAGCGTGGTTATAGCGCCGAAGAAGTGGTGCGGCTGCGCGGCAATTTCCCGATTGAATACAGCTTGGCGCAACGGGGCGCTGAAAATCTGTGGAAGCTGATTACCACCGAACCCTATGTCAACTGTCTGGGCGCGCTGACCGGCGGGCAGGCCATGCAGCAGGCCAAGGCCGGCGTCAAGGCCATCTATCTGTCCGGCTGGCAGGTCGCGGCGGATAACAATACTTACATGGCGATGTACCCTGACCAGTCGCTGTATCCGGTTAATTCGGTGCCGGCGGTGGTTGAACGCATTAACAATACCTTCAAGCGCGCCGACGAAATTCAGTGCGCCCGTGGCATCGGCCCCGGCCATAAAGACTATATCGACTACTTCCTGCCGATCGTGGGCGATGCCGAAGCTGGTTTCGGCGGTGTGCTGAACGCTCATGAGCTGATGAAGTCGATGATCCGCGCCGGGGCGGGCGGGGTGCATTTCGAGGATCAGTTGGCGTCCGTGAAGAAGTGCGGCCACATGGGCGGCAAGGTGCTGGTGCCTTCTCAGGAAGCCGTGCAAAAGTTGATCGCAGCGCGGTTAGCGGCGGATGTCTGCGGGGTTCCGAGCATTATTCTGGCCCGTACCGATGCCGAAGCCGCCGATCTGCTGACCAGCGATTGTGACGAGAATGACAAGCCGTTCTGCACCGGCGAGCGCACCGTTGAAGGCTTCTACAAGACCAAGAAGGGTCTGGATCAGGCGATTTCCCGCGGTCTGGCCTACGCGCCCTACGCTGATATGGTGTGGTGCGAAACCGGTACGCCGGATCTGATGTTCGCCAAGAAGTTTGCTGACGCGATTCAGAACCAGTTCCCCGGCAAGATGCTGGCCTACAACTGCTCGCCGTCCTTCAATTGGAAGAAGAACCTGGACGACGCCACCATCGCCAAGTTCCAGCGCGAGCTGGGCGCGATGGGCTACAAGTACCAGTTCATCACCCTGGCCGGCATTCACAACATGTGGTACCACATGTTCGATCTGGCGCAGGACTATGTGAAGCGCGGCATGACAGCCTACGTCGAGAAGGTGCAGGAGGCCGAATTTGCGGCTCGCGACCGTGGCTACACCTTCGTCTCCCATCAGCAGGAAGTGGGCACCGGCTACTTCGACGATGTGACCACCGTGATTCAAGGTGGCGTCTCCTCCGTGACCGCGCTGACCGGTTCGACTGAAGAAGAGCAGTTCCACTGAGATCAGTGAGTCGGGAGTAGCGAGTAGCGAGTGGGGAAAAGACACCCTTTCCCAGCGGCTTATCTCTCTGTCTCCCGGTCTCCCTGAACCGAGGGAGATCAAAAAACCATCACTGCTAAAACCCGACGGGAACGCTTCCGCCGGGTTTTTTGCCATAACCGTCCCCCGATAGCCGTTCTTGCGGTTACACTACGTTTTTTACCCGATCCTTGATTTTTCCTGAACAATTCCAACCTCAAAGGAGCCACCCGTGAGCTTAAATTTGCCCGCTGGCGTACAAATTACCGGCCCGATACATCCCCGTTTTGATGAAATCCTGACCCATGATGCCCTGGCGCTGGTTGCCAAACTGCATCGCGCCTTTGAGCCGCGCCGCCAGGAACTGCTGAAGGCGCGCATTGCCCGCCAGGCGCGTATTGACGCCGGCGAAATGCCCGATTTCCTGCCGGAAACCAAATCGATCCGTGAAGGTGACTGGAAAGTGGCACCGCTGCCCAAAGCCCTGGAGCGCCGCCGCACGGAAATCACCGGTCCCGTTGAAGCGAAGATGATCATCAACGCTTTCAACTCCGGTGCCGATTCCTACATGACCGACTTCGAGGATTCCAACAGCCCGAACTGGTTCAACCAGATTCAGGGGCAGGTGAACTTGAAGGACGCTATTCGCCGTCAGATCAGCTACGTCAACGAAGCCGGTAAGGAATACAAGCTGAACGACCAGGTTGCCACCTTGCAAATTCGTCCGCGTGGCTGGCATCTGGATGAAAAGCATGTGCTGGTCGACGGTCAGCGCGTTTCCGGCGGTATTTTCGACTTTGGTGTGGTGCTCTTTCACAACGCCAAAGAGCAGATCGCCCGGGGCGCGGGGCCGTTCTTCTACCTGCCGAAGATGGAAAGCCACTTGGAAGCGCGGTTGTGGAATGACATTTTCGTGATGGCGCAGAATGAGTTGGGCATTCCTCAAGGGACGGTTAAGGCCACCGTACTGATCGAAACCGTCCTGGCGACCTTCGAGATGGAAGAGATTCTGTACGAATTGCGCGAGCACAGCGCGGGCCTGAACGCCGGACGCTGGGACTACATTTTTAGCTGCATCAAGAAGTTCAAGAAGAATAAGGATTTCTGCCTGGCCAATCGCGGCGCGATTACCATGGAAGTGCCGTTCATGCGCTCCTACGCCCTGCACTTGGTCAAGGTCTGCCACAAGCGTGGCGCACCGGCCATGGGTGGCATGTCGGCGCTCATCCCGATCAAGGGCGACCCGGAGGCGAATGAGAAAGCGCTGGCCGGTATCCGCCATGACAAGACCCGCGATGCCAATGATGGGTTCGATGGCGGTTGGGTGGCGCATCCCGGTCTGGTGCCGATTGCCCATGAGGAATTCGTCAAAGTGCTGGGCGACAAGCCGAATCAGTGGGGCAAGCAGCGGGATGAAGTGTTCACGGCGAAGAACTTCCTCGATTTCCAGCCGGAGCAGCCCATTACTGAAACCGGTTTACGCAATAACATCAATGTCGGGATTCACTATCTGGGTTCCTGGCTAGCTGGCAATGGCTGCGTCCCGATTCATAACCTGATGGAAGACGCCGCGACGGCGGAAATTGCCCGTTCGCAGGTTTGGCAGTGGGTCGTGAGTCCCAAGGGCAAGCTGGATGATGGCCGGAAAGTGACGGCGGAACTGGTGAAATCGATGATCCCGGAGGAGTTGGCGAAGGTGAAAGCCACGGTTACGGCTCAGGGTGAAGACACCGCGACCTATGATCAGGCGGCGGGGATCTTCGAGAAGATGTCGCTGGACCCGAACTATCCTGAGTTCCTGACCTTGCCGTTGTACGAAGCGATGGGTTAAGTACCCCGGTTGCTTGAAGGCGTGAAAGCCCGGCGGGGTTGCCTGCCGGGTTTTTTTACACCACGTAACCCGGCTGACCTCTCATACGATGCTGATTTACAAAAGGCCAGAAACCGCTGACTCATCCCCGCCAGCAATCCCCACTCCGACGAGGGGGTCGAGTTTTTTTTGATGCTTCCAAGGATGTTTCTTCCATACGCAACCTCACTCATCTTGTCTTTTGATCAGAATTGCATTATCTTTGTTTATAATTATAAATCAAATAGATAAATCTGAAAAAGTAGAACTAAAAGCGGTCATAAACAAAATCCTGATCAACACTCGGTCTACGGCTGTGTCACACCGGCCGAGTTGTGGCAATTTCTCGAACTGCGTGATAAAAATTGCCTATCGATCCGACTAAAGTCTACATTGAACATATCGACCGAATCCTGGGCGTCTTGTTAAAAATGAGCGCCTCCCTCATCACTAAACCCCAGTAAATAAAGACGTTAACAATGAACGACTCTGATCACAGACCCGACTGGGTTCCCCCAAACGCCGGCGCTGAATTCACCACCTCGGTTATGGCCGGTGTTGACGGCGGCCATGACGGCATTCCCGGCCAGGCCAGCATCGCCGTTGCACACCGCGCCATTCCCCTCCGTAAACGCCTCACCGTCGACGAATACGTCGCCGGCGTCCTGGCGGGCGACCGTAACGTCGTCGCCCAGGCCATCACTCTGGTCGAAAGCAACGCCCAGGCCCACTTTGACATGGGCCAGGAAGTCCTACGCCAACTCATTCCCTACACCGGCAACTCGGTGCGAGTCGGCATTACCGGCGTACCCGGCGCAGGCAAAAGCACCTTCATCGAAGCGCTGGGCCTGCACCTGTGCGAACAGGGTCACAAGATCGCCGTGCTGGCCGTCGATCCCAGCAGCACCGTTACCCGAGGCAGCATTCTCGGTGACAAGACCCGCATGGAAATGCTCTCCCGCGACCTGCGCGCCTTTATCCGCCCGTCCCCCTCCAGTGGCACCCTGGGCGGCGTGGCCCGCAAAAGCCGCGAAACCATCCTGGTCTGCGAAGCCGCCGGTTACGATGTGATTCTGGTGGAAACCGTCGGCGTCGGGCAGAGTGAAACGACGGTCCGCTCGATGGTGGACTTCTTCCTGTTGCTCATGATCTCCGGGGCTGGTGATGAATTGCAGGGCATCAAAAAAGGCATCATGGAACTGGCCGATGCGCTGCTGGTGAACAAGGCCGATGGCGATAACAAGATTCGCGCCCACGCCGCCCGCGCCGACTATAATCGGGCGCTGCACTATCTCGCTCCGGCCACCGAAGGCTGGCGCACCAAGGCCTATACCTGCTCGGCGCTGACCGGCGATGGCATTAGCACCATCTGGAACATCATCAGTGAGTTCCGCCAGCAAATCACCGCCAGCGGCGTCCTCGAAAAGCGCCGACAGCGGCAAACCCTCGACTGGGTCTATTCCATGGTTGAGGAGCATCTGCGCGCCAGTTTCTTCAACCACACCGGCGTGGGCAGCATCCGCGCCGACATCGAGGAAGCCGTCGTGAATGGCCATATCCCGCCCACTGTGGCGGCGAAAATGTTGATTAAGAAGTATGAAAGTTGACCGGGAGTTACGGGAGAATCAGCCTCATGAACTGGGCGGAAATCTGTCATGATCCGGTATTAAGCAACCTCCCGTTCAAAATTGAAATGGATAAATGGGGCCATATCGTCATGAGTCCAGTCAGTAATGAACACGGCATGTATCAGGCTAAAATCGTGGCTTTATTAAGCCGGATTCTGAATACCGGCACCCTCATTACTGAATGCTCGGTGCAAACCCGGGAAGGCGTTAAAGTCGCTGATGTGGCCTGGGCTTCGGATGATTTCATGACCGGCAACCGTGGCCAGAATCCGTTTCTCGAAGCGCCGGAACTGTGCATTGAAATCCTGTCCCCATCGAATACCGCGACGGAAATAGATGAAAAAAAGGAATGGTATTTCGCCAGGGGGGCCAAAGAATTCTGGATGTGCGATAAAAACGGGAACCTTGCGTTCCATAAAAATACTGGCAGGGTTCATCACAGTGAACTTGTCAGCTCATTGCCCAATCGAGTCGTGATTTAATCAGGAGGAAACCCCATGCTACGCAGTCCCCGCGATTTTTTCAAACCCAAGGTCGTTGGCGCTCCAGAACCACTCCGCGAGATTCCGGTATTACCTTCGCGGATGATTCACTTCTTCGATCCCAGTAATCCGAAAATGGCAGTCAAAGTCCCAGATATCGCCAAAACGGTGGACATCATGCTCGGCAATCTGGAAGACGCCGTGCCGATTGACCGCAAGGAAGCTGCCCGCGAAGGGCTAGTGCAGATCGGTAAAAATGTCGATTTCGGCAATACCCAGTTCTGGACGCGGGTTAACAGCCTGGACAGTCCCTGGTTCCTGGATGACCTGACCCGACTGGTCGGGGAAATCGGCAACAAGCTGGATGTGATCATGCTGCCCAAGATTCAGGGCGCGTGGGATATTCATTTCGCCGATCAGTTACTGGCGCAACTGGAAGCCAAATATGGCGTGAAAAAGC
>JAIFNF010000166.1 GCA_020047885.1 Gammaproteobacteria bacterium
TCTTCGGTAATGACGATGATTCAAGACGCGCAACATAGCGAAAAACCTGTTGCGTGGCAACATCCTTTAATCGTATGAGCGCCGCTAAACATTTACTGATTGTCTACCATACCCAGACCGGCCATACCCGAACGATGGCGCGGGCGGTCTGCCGTGGGGCGCGGCGGGTTCCGGAGGTGGAAACACGGCTGAAAATGGCTCTGCACGCCGGGTTGGATGATGTGCTCTGGGCGCACGGGCTATTACTGGGCACCCCGGAGAATTTCGGCTATATGTCCGGCGCATTGAAGAATTTTTTCGACCGCACCTATTACCCGGCTCAAGGCCAGGTCAACGGTCTGCCCTACGCGGTGTTCATCAGCGCCGGCAATGATGGAACCGGGGCATTGACTAGCATCGAACGCATTGCCCGGGGCTATCCGTTGAAACCGGTCTGCGAGCCGATCTTTGCCCGGGGCGAACTGGATGCCGAGGTTTTGCAACGCTGTGAAGAATTGGGTGAAACGATGGCGTCGGGGGTCGCGTGGGGCATTTTTTGAAGGGCTGGCGGCGGACGGTACGTCTTCCAGGTTCAGCTCAATAGATCAAACGCCGCCAGTTCCGGCAAGTCCGGGTTGAGGCCGTCGCGGCGGTTGTTGAGCAGGTTGACGGTGAACGTGCGCGGTTGGTGATCGCCGACATCGCCGTACTGGTTGGCCTGGAGAATGCGGCGGTCGTCGCCATCGCGCAGCACGAGTGCGGGTTCATCGGCCAGGATGTCGATGACCTGGCAGGCCGCGCCTTGATAGGTCAACGTCTGGCCCAGCAGCTTTTTCAATGCAGGGGGGTCAAGGTGCAGCATGGGCAATCGCCTAATCGAGATACAGGTTGTCACGGGCGCGTTTGGCCCGCTGGAAGGTGGCCAGCACGGTGGCGCGGTCATCGGCGCGAATGGATTCCGCCAGATGTTCCAAATCCGCGACGAATAACCCAATCATTTCCAGCAACTGGTCGCGGTTGGCGACACAGATGTCGTGCCACATCTGCGGGTCGCTGGAGGCGATCCGGGTGAAGTCGCGGAAGCCGCCCGCGGCATAGCGGAAAATTTCGGCTCGGTCATCGAGTCGCGCCAAGGTATCGACTAGCGTGTAGGCCAGCATGTGTGGCAAGTGACTGGTCGCGGCCAGCACCGCATCATGGTGGCGCACGCCCATGTCCACGACCTCCGCGCCGGTGAGTTCCCACATCCGCCGAATGCGTTGGTGCGCAGTGGCTGACGTTTCCGCCAGGGGCGTCAGAATCACCCGCCGCCGCTGGAACAAGGTCGCAAATGAAGCTTCAACGCCGCTTTGTTCGGTGCCAGCGATGGGATGGCCGGGGACAAAATGCGGCGGGATATGGCCGTAGATCCGCTCAACATCGGCCACCACACTGCCCTTGGCGCTACCGGCGTCAGTCAACACCGCATCGGGTTCCAGATGCGGCGCGATAACCCGCAATACCGCCGCCATTGCGCCCAGTGGTACGGCCAGCAGCACGACATCCGCACCGACGACGGCTTGCGCCGGATCGGTCACATAGCGGTCGATCACGCCCAGACGCACGGCCGCCTGTAAATTGTCTTCGCCGCGCCCGCAGCCGACCACTTCGCCGACTTCACCCGCTTCCCGCAAGGCGCGAGCCAGCGAGCCGCCAATCAGGCCGACGCCGATGATGCATAAACGCTGAATCAGGGGTTGCATCGTCGCCATGGTCAGCCCTTGAGCACGTCGCTCAGCGCGTCGATGCAGCGGGCGTTTTCCGCTGCCGTGCCGATGCTGATGCGCAAGTAATTCGGTAAACCGTAGTTATCGACGGGCCGAACGATCACGCCGCGTTTGAGCAGTTCCAGGAACACCTCCCGCCCCGGTCGACCCACGTCCACGCACAGAAAATTGCCGACCGAGGGCAGCCAGCGCAAGGGCCATTGTCGGCAAGCGTCCAGGAACTGCTGCATACCGGCATCATTGAGCGCCCGACTGTGTTCCAGATGGCTGACATCATCCAGCGCTGCTGCCGCCGCGACCAGCGCCAGGCTGTTGACATTGAAGGGCTGGCGAACCCGGTTCAACAGATCGGCAACCTGGGGATGGGAAACGGCGTAACCGACCCGCAATCCGGCCAGTCCGTAAGCCTTGGAGAAGGTGCGCGTCACGATGAGATTGGGGAAGCGGTCCAGCCAGTGCAGGGCGTTGGGGCAGTCGGCGGCCGGGTCTACATACTCACCATAGGCCTCATCCACCACGACGATCACCGACTCGGGAACCGCCGCCAGCAACGCCTCCAGTTCCACGGTCTTCAGCCAGGTGCCGGTGGGGTTATTGGGGTTGGCGATAAAGACGACGCGAGTGCGGTCATTGATCAGCGCCAGCATTGCCGCCGGATGGTGGCCATGGGGCATGGCGTGATCTTCTGGATGCGCCTTGGCGATGCGAGCCGTTGCGCCAATGGCCTGGGTGACAATGGGATAGACCGCGAAGGCGTGTTCGGAGAAAACCGCTTCATGCGCCGGGGTCAGGAACGCCCGAGCGACCAGTTCCAGCACGTCATTGGAGCCATTGCCCAGGGTCAGCGTCGCCGTGGGCAATCCCAGTTTCGCTGACAAGGCGGACTTGAGTTCAAAGCCATTGCCATCGGGATAACGGGCTAAGCCGTTTAACACCTCACGCACGGCGGTCAATGCTCGTGGACTGGGACCCAGCGGGTTCTCATTGGACGCCAGCTTGATAATGTCGGTCAGGCCATATTCCCGGCGCAATTCACTTTCCGGCTTGCCCGGTTGATAGGGTTGCAGGGTGCGAACGCCGGGGGCGGCCAGGGAGAAGAAATCGCAGGTCATATCTCGTTAGCTCTTGTGGTGTACAAATGGTAGTCCTGTAAATTTTACAATCGCCTAAGCAAGCTATCGTATTCAGCATGAGTGCCTATCCAAAACCAGTAAATTTGATCATTTTCAAGTAGACCCAAAGTGCGATAACGTATCCCGATACGGGTTGAATAGATGGGTTGCCTGTGGCTAACACGCTTGAATTGAAGGCTATTATGATAGGGGTCAGTGCGCAAAATTGCATAAGCTCGACTGGCTTGCTCTTGCACCTCTGTCGGAAGTTGGCTAAGCAGTTCCCGAAATTCTTGGGTACGCTTGATTTCATGAATTTTTCTATCAAAAAACATTATCAAGTGGTGTAGTTTTTCCGGAAGCAATGCTGCGTCTTACCTGGTCGGCTAAATAGTCCCATTGGGTATCAGTAGTTGTCATAAAGCGGATATTCCACGCTTGTTCGTCATCTATTTCGCTGAGTAAACGGCTTGCAATAGCATCTTGTACTTCTGATGGAAGCCTTTTAACGGCAGTAATGGCTCGCTCAAGCAATTCGGTCATAGTTGAAATTCTTTGTACATGAAAAGAAGTGATTATGAATTTTTTAGGTTGCTAAAAAGACGGTAACCTGATCTATGCGACTAAGCAGTTAAAGTGCACTTTCTGGAATACCTGCTACTTTCATAAACTTTCGTCTTATCGATCTTGGTCTTGGCTTTGGCCTTGGTCTTGGCCTTGGTTTTCTTTGGACGGTGGGATGGACTCTTGGCGGGTACCGTGTCAACGGGGGCTGGGGTATCCGTCGCCGAGACCGCGCCGGATCCCGGCCGGGTCATCTCGGCACTGATCGTGTAGGCTGTATTCGCCGTGACATCCACCCCACTCAACGCATTGACCTCCAATCCTCATTCCGCCCGCCCGGCACTGCCGTTCCAAAAGTAGCCCAGCCCTTCGGTATGATCGCCACTTTTCGCGACATCGCTCGGGTCAAACGCTAACATCGACTCGTGCTCTGCCGGCACGACCGCCCGAATCGCCGCGACGTTCATCCCGACCCAATCCACCTTCCGCCGAAACCACCGGCTAAAGGTTTTCTCCACATCGGTACTGTAGCGGCTCTGATTCCGAAACGTCGCTCGCCCCAGAACCATCAGCAACCAGATCAATAACTCGCTCAGAAACGCGCGAAAGGGTTGGCTCAGCGGCATTTTCAACAGTACACTTTCTAATAGCGGCATGGGGGCATCCCTCAGATTCGGTGTGAATTCGTAACTTCACCTTATCCGAACATGACCCGATGCCGCTACCCTACCCGCCGTCCCCTAAAAAACTGTCCGAACTATTGCTTAAAGCGCTACTGGTCGGGAACGATTCATCGACTTGCGGTTTGCAGCGAGCCAACTGGGCGCGATAACGTTCCGCCTGTTGACCGACCTGCCTGGCCCGTTTGATTAGCCAGGGTTTTTGCCGGTAACTGCCCTTGGCGAATCCTTCCTGACCCTCGTGATACGCCAGATACTGGCGGTAGGCATCGCTTTTGCTAATCCGGTTACGCTTTGCCGTTTCATTGACATACCAGCCGATAAAATCCACGGCATCGTCAAAATCATCACGATCAGCGCCCCGGTTGCCGGTAGCGGCGATATACCGCTCCCAGGTGCCGTCCAGCGCCTGACTGTAGCCATACGCCGAAGAAGGACGCGAGCCAGGGATAAAGCCGAGATACCACTTGCGCGGCGGCTGGGCGTCGGCGCGGAAGGACGATTCATAATAGATAATCGCCAGGATGACCGACACCGGTACACCCCAACGTTGACTGGCGGTCTGGGCGGCCGGATACCAGTCGTCATATTCGGCAAAAATCGCGCACGCATCGTTCACATTGCGCGGTGGTGCGGTGGTGCACGCCGCCATGAGCAGCAACACCGCGAGCAGGCTACCGGACCAGCACCACACACAGCACGATTCCTGCCCAAACAACGTCAGGCCACGACTGGCCAGCCCCTGCCGTGGATAAAGCGAGGCCGGTGAAAGCCGGAACCAGGGCGGTCTGATCATACCGGGGCAAGTGTGCGGCGGGTGAGGAACAGGCTGATGATCAGCAAAGCGACCATCAACATCACGGTCGGGGCATCCCCCCAACGGGCATAAGGCGTGAGGCCACGCTGGGGTTGGACTTCACCGCGAATCACCGCCGACTCAAACTGTTTCCCCTGAACCACGATCCGGCCCCGGTCATCAATGATCGCGGACACGCCGGTATTCGTGGCGCGCGCCATGAACCGCCCCACTTCCAGCGCCCGCATCCGGGCGATTTGCAGATGCTGGTGCGGTGCGGTGGAGTCCTTGAACCAGGCGTCATTGCTGACATTGATCAGCCAGGTGGCTTCCGGCAACGCTCGGCGGATGTCGCTGCCGAACACCGCTTCAAAGCAGATGGAGACGCCAACGGGCTGACCACCCGCCTGCAATAGCGGCTGATCGCGGTCGCCAGGGGTGAAGTCCGCCATCGGGATCGTCACCCAGTCACGGAAGAACATAAAAAACCCGCGCAAGGGCAGATATTCGCCGAACGGCAACAGGCGATGCTTGTGATAAAAATTCAGCGTTGTACCGACGCTGGCGACGCTGTTGTGGAAAATGCCCGTTTCCCAGGAACCGGTCGGAATGCCGGTCACATAATCCACGCCATCTTCCTGGGCGCGTTGCGCCAGTGCGCCGATGAACGGACGAACTTCTTCGTAGAACATCGGAACCGCCGTTTCCGGCCAGAGAATCACGTCGCTGTGGCCATGTTCCGGCAGGCTCAGTTGCACATAGCGATGCAGGGTTTCATCGAGAACGCTGGGCTGCCATTTCTGATCCTGGGCGATGTTGCCCTGGACGATTCTACCCAGTCGATTTTACCCAGCGCCCAGGCACCGAACCCCACCAGAGCCAGCAGACCGAATCCGCCCAGTCGTCCTCGCCAGTCCGGGCGATTCACCAGCGCCCAGAGCACACCGGCGCTAAACAGTGTCGCCCAGCCGATGCCGAATACGCCGACATAAGGCGCGAGTTGACCCAGAGGGGAATCGATTTGACTGTAGCCGATGGCCAGCCAGGGAAAACCGGTGAACAGCCAACTGCGCACCCAGTCCAGCAACGTCCACAAAGCCGGGAACACCAGCAACCCGCGCAGCAGACCGGGCGCAGGTCCCCAGCGGGTGAGTAGCCCGCCGACCAGCGCCGGGTACAGCGCCATGACCAACACCACGAGCAAAGTGGCCAGCGCTGCGAACGGGGCCGGGGCGTTGCCGTAATCGTGCAGGCTGATAAAAATCCAGTAGATACCGAACCCAAATAGCCCCAGCCCAAACAGCCCACCGCGCAGCGCTGCCCGGCGGGGCGTCACGGTTTCCCAACTCCAGAGCAGAACGATCGGCAGCAGAATCGCCAGTGGCCAGATGTCAAAGGGTGCAAAAGCCAGCGTCAGCAAAGCACCGGCGATGAACACCAGCAGGTCGACGATCAGGGGGTAACGTTGTGAAAAACCCGTCTGGCGTCTTGGCGGTTCAACTGCTCTTTCCAGACTCATCAGCGACTGCCGTCGGCGGCTCCTGGTCATTGTGGAGCGTCATTTCCAGCAGGTGAATTTGCCGGTTGTCGGCGCGCAACACCCGCAGGTGAAAGCGGTCCAGGTCAATGATTTCCCCACCCTTGGGTAGCCGCCCGAGATCCATCATGACCAGCCCGCCGAGGGTGTCGGCTTTTTCGTGGCTGAGGTTGGCCTGGAAGTATTCATTGAAATCTTCGACCGGCGTCAATGCCTTAATGATGAAGGCGTCGCCTTGCGGGCGGATAAAAGCGCCCTCCTCATCGATGTCGTGTTCATCGTCGATTTCACCGACGATTTCTTCCAGCACGTCTTCAATGGTGATGAGACCCGCGACGCCGCCGTATTCATCCACCACGATGGCCATGTGCAGGCGATTGCCGCGAAATTCCTTGAGCAGAACATTCAGGCGCTTGCTTTCGGGAATGAATTTAGCGGGACGCAGAATGATCCGCAGATCAAAATCTTCACGGCGGTCGAAGGCGTGCGCCAGCAGGTCTTTGACGATCAGAATACCGATGACGTTGTCCTTGTTTTCACCGATAACCGGCAGGCGCGAGTGGCCGGATTCGACCACTTCGGCAATGAGCCGCTCCAGGCTCCAGTCGTGTTCCAGCACTACCATCTGGGCTCGGGGGATCATCACATCCCGCACCTGGAGTTCCGACACTTTCATCACCCCTTCCATCATGGTCAGGGCGTCGGTATCCAGGAGTTCCCGTT
>JAIFNF010000163.1 GCA_020047885.1 Gammaproteobacteria bacterium
GGGTATGGTCACTCTGGGCGTTGGGGGTCGGCGCGGTGATTTCCGGCCATTTCTCTGGCTGGAATCTGGGTTTGGCCAGTGGCGGGTTTGGCGGACTGCTGATCGCCACCCTCCTGATAGGAGCCATGTACGTCGCTTTGAGCTTCAGCCTGGCGGAAATGTCCCCAGCGCTACCCCACACCGGCGGCGCTTACTCCTTCGCCCGCTCCGCTATGGGGCCGTGGGGCGGGTTTGTCACTGGACTGGCTGAAAACATTGAGTATGTGCTGACCCCGGCGGTGATTGTGTTCTTCATCGGTTCCTATGTGCAGGGCATCTTCGGTACGCCGCCGGAATGGCAACCGCTCTGGTGGGCCTTGGGTTATCTGCTGTTCGTCAGCCTCAATCTGATCGGCGTAGAACTCTCCTTCCGGATTTCCCTGGTGGTGACCTTGATGGCGCTGACGGTGCTGGTGGTGTTCTGGGTCAGCGCCATTCCGCATTTTGACTTCTCCCGCTGGGCGCTCAATATCGGGGTAGGCTCAGACGGTGCGCCGATGGAATTACCGGAAGGTGGCGGTAGCTTCCTACCGTTCGGCTGGATGGGCGTACTGACGGCGATGCCTTTCGCGGTCTGGCTGTTCCTAGCGATTGAGCAATTGCCGCTGGCGGCGGAAGAATCGCATGATCCGGTGCGCGACATGCCCAAGGGCTTGCTGTTCGGTATTGCAACCCTCGTGTTTTCCGCGTTTATGGTGCTGTTTCTGAATTCGGGCATTGCCGTCACCAATGGCAGTGCCAGCGGCGCATTTTACCTGGGTGGTTCCGGCGAACCGCTGCTGGATGGCTTCCGGGTGACGTTCGGCGATTATGCCAGCGTGTTAGCGCTATTGGCGGTGATCGGCCTGATCGCCAGTTTCCACACCATCATTTTCGCCTTTGGCCGCCAGATTTACTCCCTGTCACGGGCCGGCTACTTCCCCCGGTTTCTGTCCGTCACGCACGGCGCTCGCCAAACGCCGCATATCGCATTGTTCACCGGGGCCGTTATGGGATTCGCGGTCATGATGGTGATCTGGACGGTGGCCGGTCAGGAAGCGGGTGCGGCCCTGATCGGCGGCACCCTGCTGAACATGGCGGTGTTTGGCGCGATGATTTCCTACGGCTTCCAAGCGATTTCCTTCATCCTGCTGCGCCGGCGTATGCCCCATATCCCACGGCCTTTCGTCAGTCCCTTGGGCGAGACCGGAGCCTGGCTGGTGCTGATCATCGCCACCGTGACTTTGGCGATGCAGTTGGCTGATCCGGTCTACCGGGTGGGCGTCATGGGTGCTGCTGCCTGGTATGGAGCGGGCATTCTCTACTTTGCCTTGATCGGTCGCCATCGCTTGGTGCTGTCACCGGAAGAGGAATTCGCGCTGAAAAAAGGACACGCTGCGGAGGATGTCGGCCTGTTGCGGCCCGCCATCGCCGACGCAGAGGCCTGAACGCAGGATGTACACGCAGACGGTAGGGTCCTGCCGTTATCGGTTCCCGGACCTGAAAACCCTGCTGGCTCGGGCTTCGCCCGAACGCTCCGGCGATCAACTCGCCGGAGTGGCGGCCCGCACCGCCGAGGAGCGCGTCGCGGCCTGCCTGGCGCTGGCCGAAACACCTTTGGCGCGCTTTCTGGAAGAACCGCTCGTTCCCTACGAAACGGACGAAGTGACCCGGTTGATTCTGGACACACACGATCCGGACGCCTTTACGCCCGTAGCGGGACTCACGGTGGGCGAGTTCCGCGACTGGCTGCTGGCCGAAACGACGGACTCGGCGAGGCTAAACACCCTCGCGCCGGGCTTGACCCCGGAAATGGTCGCGGCGACATCCAAGTTGATGCGCAACCAGGACCTCATCGCGGTCGCACGCAAATGCCGCGTCGTCACCCGGTTTCGCACGACGATCGGGTTACCGGGGCGGTTGTCTACCCGCCTGCAACCGAACCATCCGACCGATGATCCTCACGGTATCCTGGCTTCGGTGATCGACGGCCTGCTCTACGCTAATGGTGACGCGGTCGTGGGCATCAACCCGGCCAGCGATAGTGTAGCGACGACCCGGACACTGTTGCAGTTGCTGGATCAGGTGCGCCAGACCTACGCGATTCCGCTGCAAAGTTGTGTACTGGCGCATGTCACCACCTTATTGCAAATTATGGAACAGGACGCCGCTGCTCCGGTGGATTTGGTGTTTCAGTCCATCGCCGGCACCGAAGCGGCGAATCAGAGCTTCGGCATCTCTCTGGCCCTCCTCCAGGAGGCGCTGGAGGCGACACGGGGGCTGCAACGCGGAACGGTCGGCAATAACGTGATGTATTTTGAAACCGGGCAGGGCAGTGCGCTGTCAGCGAACGCCCATCATGGCCTCGATCAGCAGACCTGCGAGACCCGCGCCTATGCGGTCGCCCGGCGTTTTGAACCGTTGCTGGTCAATACCGTGGTCGGTTTCATCGGCCCCGAATACCTCTACGATGGCAAACAGATCACGCGCGCCGGTCTGGAAGATCACTGTTGCGGCAAATTGCTCGGTGTGCCGATGGGCGTCGATATCTGCTATACCAACCACGCCGAGGCGGATCAGAACGACATGGATACGCTGCTGACCCTGCTCGGCGTCGCTGGCGTCAACTTCATCATGGGCGTGCCCGGGGCGGATGACATCATGTTGAACTATCAAAGCACCTCGTTCCACGACGCCTTGTATCTGCGCGAAGTGTTGGGTTTGCGCCCAGCGCCCGAATTCGAGGACTGGCTGCACCAGATGCGCATTCTGACTCCAGAGCATCGGCTGGCGTCGCCCGGTCCGGCTTTGGCGCTCCAGCGGTTATTACCGGAGGCGGTATGAGCGCGGACTCCTGGCAGGCGCTGCGCCGCTTTACCGATGCCCGCATTGCCCTGGGGCGCACCGGTCATGCGCTGCCGACCGCTGAAGTGTTACGTTTCCAACTCGCCCATGCGCAGGCTCGGGACGCGGTGAGCCAGCCGGTGGATTTCGCCCCGGTGGCGACCGGTCTGCGCGCATTGGGGTATGAGGTGGAGTTTATCCACAGCCAGGCGCTTGACCGGGCGACCTATTTGCAGCGCCCCGACTTGGGGCGGTTGTTGGATGCGCCTTCGCAGAACCGGCTGATGGAGCTGCGGTCAACGCGGCAAAATCCCGAAGTCGTGTTCGTCGTTGGCGATGGCTTGTCGGCCTTCGCCGTAGAACGGCATACCCTGCCGCTGATGACGCAGGTCAGCCCCCGGTTGGCGGCGTTGGGTATTGCGGTTTGTCCTACCGTGTTCCTGGCCGGTCAAGCCCGGGTCGCGCTGGCGGATGACGTGGGCGAGGCGCTGGGTGCGCGACTGGCGGTCATACTGATCGGCGAGCGGCCCGGCCTGAGTTCGCCGGACAGTCTGGGGGTCTACCTGACCTTTGCGCCACGCCGGGGTCAGCAGAATGCCGAGCGCAACTGTATTTCCAACATTCGTCTGGCTGGTCTAACTTATGAACCCGCCGCCATTAAATTGACTGAACTGGTGCGGGAAGCGCTGCGATTAGGCCTGACCGGCGTGAACCTCAAGGATGGCGGTACAGGAGCACTGCCCAAGTGATTTCTCATAAAGACGGGTGTCGATCCTCACTCCAGAGATTAGCCACGGATAAACACGGATAAACACGGATAAACACCGAAAATTCTTTCTTTTTCAGTGTTCTTCTGTGTCATTCCGTGGCTAATGTTCTCACGTTTAGCTGGAGTGGAGTTAGTGCGAGCCTGCCTACTCCCGACGGGGGGGTGCCATCTGTTTGAACAGATCCGCGGCATCTTCCGGTGGCGCTTCCGTTCCAGACGCCCCCGGCTCATCCAGTGGTGCCAGCATCTGCACCGACGCCGGTTCACCCGAGTGAACAGGACGATCCAGGCCCACGGTCACGATGGATGGAAAAGCGATAATCAGGGCAACCATCAAGACCTGAATCCCCACGAACGGCACTGCGCCCCAGTAAATATCGCTAGTGCGCACCGTCTTCGGGGCCACGCTACGCAGAAAGAACAACGCAAAGCCAAACGGTGGATGCAGGAACGAGGTCTGCATATTCACCGCCATCAGGATGCCGAACCAGACCAGATCAATTCCGAGCTTCTCCGCGACTGGTGCCAGCAGCGGCAAAATGATAAAGCTAATCTCGAAGTAATCGAGAAAAAACGCCAGTAGAAAGACCAGAATATTCACCACGATCAAAAAACCCAGTACACCGCCGGGCAGATCAAGCAGCAAATGCTCCACCCACAGGTCGCCGTTGACGCCACGAAACACCAGGCTGAACACACTGGAGCCGATCAGGATGAAGATCACGAAACTGGTCACCCTGGCGGTGGTGGTCATCGCTTCACCCAGGAGTATGCGGTTCATCTTGCCCCGACCAAACGCCAGCGCCAGCGCCCCCACCGCGCCCAATGCGCCACCCTCGGTGGGCGTCGCCCAGCCGATGAAGATGCTGCCCAGCACCAGGAAGATCAGCAACAAGGGGGGAACCATGGCCACCACCACCCGCCAGGCCAGCGCCCACCCACGCAAAGTACGCGCTTCCGGTGGCAACGCCGGGGCGGTATCGGGTCGAAAGACGGTATTCAGAAACACCCAGACGATATACAACACCATCAGCAGCAAACCGGGAATCAGGGCACCTTTGTACATATCGCCCACCGAGCGACCGAGTACATCAGCCATCACGATCAGCACCAGTGACGGCGGGATGATTTGCGCCAGCGTACCGGAAGCCGCAATCACCCCGGACGCCAGAGATTTATCGTAGCCGTAGCGCAACATGATCGGCAGCGAAATCAGCCCCATGGCGATCACTGAAGCGGCCACCACCCCGGTCGTCGCGGCCAGCAAGGCTCCAACCAAAATCACCGCATAAGCCAGCCCGCCCCGGATGCCGCCAAACAACTGGCCGATGGTGTCCAGCAAATCCTCAGCCATGCCACTGCGTTCCAGCACCAGACCCATAAAGGTGAAAAACGGGATCGCCAGCAAGATCTCGTTCTTCATGATGCCGAATACCCGATCCGGGAAGGCTTGCAGCAGGTTGGGCGTCAGCAGACCCAGTTGAATGCCGATCAGGCCGAAGACCATGCCCACTGCCGCTAATGAAAACGCCACGGGATAGCCGACCAGCAGGAACAGAATCAGCGCCGAAAACATGATCGGCGCCATATTGGCGATCAGGAACTCGGCCATGTCAGTGGCCCTCTTTGAAGTGCGGCATGGGCCGGTCACCGGTGAGGACAGCAATATTCTTGATCGTTTCGGCCAGACCTTGCAGGCTGAGCAGGACAAACGCGATGGGAATCGCCAGCTTGATCGGCCACCAAATCAAGCCGCCGGGATTGGAGGACCCTTCATTGGTCTGATAGGAGATGAGGAAGAAATACCAGGAATCGACCACGATCAGCAGGCAGACCGGCAACAGGAACAGCAATCCGCCGATGATGTCGATCCAGATGCGTGCGACCGGCGGCAGCTTGGTATACACAATGTCAATGCGGACATGCCCACCTTCGCGCAGGGTCCATGAAGCGCAGAACAGGAAGACCAGGCCGAACATGAACCATTGCGCTTCCAGCAGGGCGTTGGAACCCCAGTCGAAGACGTAGCGTAGCGTCGCTGCCAGGGCGCTGGTCAGGCAGCAGACCAGAATCAGCCAAATCATTGAACGGCCGATCAGCGTGTTGAGGGCGTCGATGGCCTCCGCGGTGCGGAGCAAAAATTTCATGGAGCCTCTCCAGTGTCGAGGATGGCGGTACAGCGCAGACCCTGCGCCAGTAACGGTGCCGCCCTGCGTCTGATGGGAAAAGTCCCCATAAGTGTAGTTACTGAAAACCGGCCTGCCACTGGCCATCATTGGCGGCGGCATCCATCAACATGGCCAGTGAATCAATCAGTCTGGTATTCGGTGACAGCCAGGTGGTAGTTTTCCTGTTTTGTTCCCCGACAAGATACTGTTACCATTTACAACAGTAAGTGTGAATAAAACAACAGACTGGGGGGAAACATCATGTTGACAGGTAAAAGTGAAAAACCGGTCGCCGTAGTCACCGGCGCCAACCGGGGTCTGGGGCTGGAAACGGCGCGGCAACTGGCCAAGCGCGATATTCGGGTCATTATCACCAGCCGCAACGCGGGCAAGGGGGGCGTGGCCATGGAAAAACTCCTGGCGGAAGGGCTGGATGTCCTGTTCCAACCGCTGGATGTGACCTCGGAAAGCAGCGTCGCCGAGTTAGGCGCGTTCATTCACAGCCGGTGCGGGCGGTTGGACATTCTGGTCAATAACGCCGGGGTTTTTCTCGACATTCACGGCACTGAGGAAACGGGTGGGGCCAGTGTCTTCAACGCCAGCTTGGAAACCCTGACCACAACCCTGAAAACCAATCTGTACGGCCCCCTGCTGCTGGCTCAGGAACTCATCCCGTTGATGAAGCAGCAACACTATGGCCGGGTGGTCAATATGTCCAGCGGCATGGGGCAGTTAAGCGAAATGGAAGGCAAATCGCCCGCTTACCGGATTTCCAAGACGGCACTGAATGCGCTGACCCGCATCCTGGCGGCGGAAACGCAGGGCTATAACATCCTGGTCAACTCCGTTTGCCCGGGCTGGGTGCGCACCGATATGGGCGGTCCGAATGCTGAGCGGACCGTGGAGCAGGGCGCAGCGGGCATTGTCTGGGCGGCGACGTTGCCCGACGATGGACCCACCGGCGGCTTTTTCCGCGACGGACAACCGATCGCCTGGTAGTTTAAATCGCCCGGCTCTGGTTGATTTGCCAAATCTGTACTATTTTTTGTTGGTCTTCCTTTCGCAACGTGAAAAGGATTCGTGGCGACCCTTAAATAAAAATATAATTATAATAAGGAGTTAAACACATGCGCTTATTATGGATGCAGGCGGGTGCCTGCGGCGGGGATACGATGTCCCTGCTATGCGGGAATCACCCATCGATGGAGGAACTGGTCGACGAGGGACTGGATCTGCTCTGGTATCAGAGGTCGAAGATCAGCGAGTGGCGACTGTATGCAGCTTCGGTACGATGCACCGGGGCTTTAGGCAACCTATGACCAGCCTGTCACCGGCGGTTGAACAGGCTATCCCGCACGCGGTGGCCGAGATTGTCCGCCTGTTGGATCAGCGAGCGTTGGCATGAGCGAGACGCAAGCGCAGCTTCTGGAAGAAATCGACGCCTTGCGGCGCGTGGTCGCGGCGCGTGACCGCACCCTCCTGTCCTTGACCCGGCGCATGGATCAGATCATGGAAACCATGCAGGCGGAGCGGGAACGCCTCGATCAAACGGTCCAGCGCGAGCGGGAACTGTCGCGGTTTGTGCAACAAGTCCTCGCGAGTATGCATGACATGCTGATCGTGACGGATCCGGACGGCATGATGGTGCAGGCCAATATGGCGACCTATCGGGAATTGGGCTTCCGACCGGAAGCCCTGATCGGCGCGTCCATCGATTCACTGTTGCCGCCAACGACCCTGGCTGCCTATGAACAAAGTCTGCCGGTATTACGGACGGTGTCGGCCTCCATCTGGGTGGAGGTCATCGCTCAACAGAAGCATTATCTGGAGGAGCAGGATTTGTTAGGCCAGGATGGCTTGGTTGCCGGGATCTTTCGAGTCGGCGCGGAGCTGTTTTATGGCCTCCAGGGAAAATTTGCCGGGGCCGTCCTCACTGCCAGCAATTTTACGAAACGCAAAAAGGCCGAACAGGCGCTGGCGAATAGCGAAACCCGCTTGCGGCGGATGCTGGATGGCAGCCCGGTACCGCTGTTCGTGATCGACCAGGATCACCGGGTGACGTATTGGAATCGCGCCTGTGAGGCGTTGACGGGCATGTCCGCAGCGACGATGATCGGCACCCGCGATCAATGGCGGCCTTTCTACGATGCACCGCGCCCCTGCCTGCTGGATCTGGTGCTGGACGACGCCGATGCGGCGAAGCGGGGCCAGTATTATCCGGGAGGCATTCAGGAGCGGGAGTTGGCCGGGCAGATTTGGGAAGGGGAAGGTTTTTTTCCAAAGCTGGGCAGCAAATGGCTGTTTTTCACCGCTGCCCCGATCCGTGACCGTCAGGGTGCCATCGTCGCCGCCATGGAGAGCATTCAGGACATCACCGAGCGTAAACAGAGCGAAGAAGCGTTACGGCTGGCGGCTAATGTCTTCGAACACGCTCGGGAAGGCATCGTGATTACCGATAGGGAAGGGACGATCGTTGACGTCAATCGGGCTTTTGAAGAAATTTCCGGCTATTCGCGTGATGAGGCGATGGGCCGCAATCTGAAATTCCTGAAGTCCGGTCATCACGACGCGGTGTTTTATGCCGAGATGTGGCAGTCCATTACTGAACGCGGCTACTGGCATGGCGAAATCTGGAACCGGCGCAAAAGCGGCGCGATTTATCCGCAGAGCACCTCGATCTCGGCCGTCCATAATGCCAAGGGTCAGGTGACTTATTACGTGGCGCTGTTGGCCGACATCTCGATTTTTAAGGAAAATCAACTGCGGCTGGAGCGGATGGCCTATTACGATCCGCTGACCGGGCTGCCCAACCGGACGTTGCTGGCCGATCGGCTGCGCCTGATGCTGTCCAGGGCGCAGCGGGAACATCGAATGCTGGCGATCTGCTATCTGGACCTGGATGGCTTCAAGCCGGTGAATGACCTCTGGGGCCATGCTGCTGGGGATGAACTGCTGGTGCAGGTGGCGCAGCGGTTTCAACAGAGCGTCCGTGGCGACGATACGGTTGCACGACTGGGCGGCGATGAATTTGTGATTTTGCTGAGTAACTTAAACAGCATCGAGGAAGGCGAGCAGATTCTGGAGCGCCTTCAGGCGAAGTTGGCAGCGCCCTTGACCTTGAAAGCGGCCGAGGTCACGGTCTCGGCCAGCATCGGCGTCACCTTTTTCCCCGGCGACGGCGCTGATCCCGATACGCTGATCCGCCATGCCGATCAGGCGATGTACCGAGCCAAGCAGAGCGGACGCAGCCGTTACCACCTGTTTGATCCAGAGCGGGATCGGCGGGCGCAGGTTCAGCGGGATCTGCTGGACCGGATTCGTCAGGGCTGGAATGCTGGCGAGTTCTGTCTCTACTATCAGCCTAAAGTGGATATGCGCCAGGGACGGGTGATTGGCATGGAAGCCCTGGCGCGCTGGAATCATCCTGAGCAGGGTCTGCTGGCACCGGCGGCGTTTATCCATGTCGTGGAACACGCTGATTTCGCGCCGATCTTCAATGATTGGGTGCTGGAAACAGCCATTCAGCAGATGGCGGTCTGGCATGGCGCTGGCGTGATCGTGCCGGTCAGCGTGAATCTGTCCGCGCATTGTCTTGAGCAACCGGACTTTGTCGTTCGGCTACAGGCGCGACTGGCGCATCACCCCTATGTGCGCCCGGCGTGGCTGGAAATCGAAGTGCTGGAAACGACCGCCATGGAGGAGACCCAGCGGGTGTTTGAGGTCATCTCTGAATGCCAGAAACTGGGTATCCGGTTCGCGATTGATGATTTTGGCACGGGTTATTCGTCACTAACGTACCTGAAGCAGTTGCCGGCGCAGACCTTGAAGATTGATCGGGGTTTTATCCGTGACATGTTATTTGATCCCGGCGATCTGGCGATTGTTCGCGGCATTATCGGGCTGACGGCGGCTTTCAAGCTGGATGTGATTGCCGAGGGCGTGGAAAGCCTGGAGCATGGGGTGTTATTGATGCAACTCGGTTGCGATTGCGCCCAAGGCTATGTCATTTCCCGACCGATGCCCGCCGGGGAAGTGCCGGACTGGATCGGTCGTTGGCGCAAACCGGCCGCGTGGGACATCACGAGATAGCCGCCACCAATCTGCGCCGAAAGTGGCGGGGTCATTGCCGGTTCAACCATGACCTTCCCACCCCGCCAGCACCTCTTCCAATTCGTCGAGCGCCACAATCTCCGCATCCGCCCGGGAACCGCCGGGCCAGTCCCGTCCCGTCCGATTGACCCAGACCGTGCGAAACCCGGCACGGGCTGCGCCGAGCACATCATGTTCCGGGTCATCACCAACATGGACGATCTGCTCGGGCCGCACATTCAGGCGTCGGCAGGCTTCGGTAAACAGCGGCGGGTCGGGCTTGGCCGCGCCGATGTCGATGGCGTTGAGGGAGAACACGAACAGGTCGTCCAGACCGATCAACTGCAGGTCTGCATTGCCGTTGGACAGCGACGCCAGTCGATAGCGCTGACCCAGTCGCTCCAGCGTAGGACGCACTTCAGCAAAGGGTTCCACGGCATTGCGGGCGATGAAAAATACCTCGAAAGCGCCTTCCACATCGAATTCGGCATAGTCAGCCCGCTCCGCCGCCAGCTTCAGCGCCGCCTTGCGCAGCCAGGTGCGGTCATGGGCTAAATCAGGGCGGGCGGTGCTCACTTCGCTGGCCAGTTCCCGCAATGCCAGCGGCGTGAACCGTTCCGGGATACGGGGGTAACGCGCCGCCAGCCAGTCATGCAGCAATTCCTCGGCGCGTTCCACCACTGGCCAGATGTCCCAGAGCGTATCGTCCAGATCGAAAGTGATGGCTTTAATCATCACAGGGTTCGCAAGCCCCGTTCCAAATCGTGCTGCAAGTCCGCCACGTCTTCCAGCCCCACCGAAACTCGCACCAGTCCATCGCCAATCCCGGCCCGTTCCCGTTCCTGCGGCGTCAACCGACCGTGCGTGGTGGTTGCCGGATGGGTAATGGTGGACTTGGCGTCGCCTAGGTTGGCGGTGATCGAGATCAGCCGGGTGTGGTCAATCATCGCCCAAGCAGCATCCCGCCCACCGCGCAGGTCAAAGGACACGATCCCGCCGAAAGCGCTTTGCTGCCGCTTCGCCAATTCGTGCTGAGGATGGGACGGCAAACCCGGGTAGTAGACCCGTTCCACTGCCGGCTGGCTCTCCAGCCAGTGCGCCAACTGCAAAGCCGATTCGCTACAGGCGCGCATCCGCAACGACAAGGTTTCCAACCCCTTGAGGAACACCCAGGCGTTGAACGGACTCATCGTCGGACCGGCGGTGCGCAGGAATCCGAAAATATCGACGCCAACTCGCTGCTGATCGCCGACCACCGCGCCACCGACGCACCGACCCTGACCGTCCAGGTATTTGGTTGCGGAATGAATCACCAGATCCGCGCCGAATTGGAAAGGCTGTTGCAGGGCCGGGGTGCAGAAGCAGTTATCCACGACCAGCAAAATACCGTGCGCATGGGCGAGATCGGCCAGCGCCCGAATATCGGCCAGTTCCATCAGCGGATTCGACGGCGTTTCCAGATAGAACAGCCGGGTTTCGGGGCGAATTGCCGCTTCCCAAGCGGCCAGATCAGCGAGTGGCACGTAACTGGTCGCCACGCCGAATTTGCTCAGATACAGGTTGAATAGCGACAGGGTGGTGCCAAATACCCCACTGGCTGAAACGAGGTGATCGCCGCTTTTCAGCAGGGTCATGCACGTCGCCAGAATCGCCGCCATCCCGGAGGACGTAGCAATACAGGCATCGCCGCCTTCCAGCGCCGCCAGCCGCTCCTGAAACATCCGCACGGTTGGGTTGGTGAACCGGGAATAAATGTTACCGGGAATCGCGCCACTGAACCGAGCCGCGGCTTCCGCAGCATTGGCGAATACAAAACTGGAGGTGGGGAAAATCGGTTCGGCGTGCTCGCCTTCCGGGGTGCGGGTCTGGCCAGCACGCACGGCGAGCGTGGCGAAACCGGGGTCGGGAAAATCGTCGAAATCCATGGGGGCAGTGTCCGCCAGCCTGGGAAATCAGGCGTTGTTGTGCAAATCAATAATCGCGTTATCGGCGTTGTCATGGGTGCGCTGGGCGGCGTCGGAACGTGCGCTGGCCAGATCGTCCAGATAAGCCTGATCAATATCGCCGGTGACGTATTGCCCGGTAAAGCAGGACGCATCGAAACCCTGGATGGCCGGATTACCACGCCGCACCGCTTCTTCCAGGTCCGATAAATCCTGATAGATCAGGTGATCCGCGCCAATCGCCTGGGCGATTTCCACCTCGGAGCGGTTGTGGGCGATCAGTTCGTGAGCAGCAGGCATATCGATGCCGTAGACATTGGGATAGCGCACCGGCGGTGCGGCGGAGGCGAAATACACCCGGCGAGCGCCCGCATCACGCGCCATGCGAATAATTTCCCCGGAGGTAGTGCCGCGTACAATGGAATCATCCACCAGCAGCACATTTTTACCACGAAATTCCAGGTCAATAGCGTTGAGCTTTTGCCGGACGGATTTCTTGCGGGTTTTCTGTCCCGGCATGATGAAGGTGCGGGCGATATAGCGGTTTTTAATAAAGCCTTCCCGGTATTTAATGCCCAGAATTGACGCCATTTGCAGGGCAGCGGTGCGACTGGTGTCAGGAATGGGAATGACGACATCAATGTCCTGATCCGGCCAGTCCCGCAGGATTTTTTCAGCCAGATATTCGCCCATACGCAGCCGGGCTTTATGTACCGAAACCTGATCCATAATGGAGTCCGGACGCGCCAGATAAACGAATTCAAAAATGCACGGGGAATAGCCGGGATTTTCCGCACACTGGCGAGTATGCATTCGCCCATCGACATCGAAAATCACCGCCTCGCCCGGCGCAACATCTCGGATACGCTGAAAATCCAGCGCATCCAGCGCCACGCTTTCTGACGCGGCCATGTATTCCATACCGCCTTTGGTTTCCCTGCGGCCAAATACCAGCGGGCGGATGCCATATGGATCACGGAAGGCGACCAGCCCGAAACCGACGATTAATACGACCGCGGCATAAGCGCCCCGCACCCGCCGATGCACCGCCGCGACCGCCGCAAAAATGTCATCAGCGTCCACCGATAACCGGCTGCGTTGTTGCAGTTCGTGAGCGAAGACGTTGAGCAGCACTTCCGAATCGGAGTTGGTATTGATATGGCGCAGATCGGAGCGGAACAGTTCGCTTTTAAGTTGCGCTGAATTGGTTAAATTGCCGTTATGAGCGAGGGTAATGCCGAACGGTGAGTTGACATAGAACGGTTGGGCTTCGGCGGAATCAGCGCTGCCCGCGGTCGGGTAACGCACGTGGCCAATACCGATGTTGCCATGCAGATTGCGCATATGGCGAGTACGCACCACGTCGCGAATCAATCCGTTATCCTTACGCAGAAACAGGCGACCCTCATGACCGGTCACAATCCCCGCGGCATCCTGGCCCCGGTGCTGGAGTACGGTTAAACCATCGAACAGACTTTGATTGACCGGACTCCGGCCCGCGATGCCAATGATTCCACACATGGGTGTTACCCTCGGTGAACGAAGCTAGGGAAACCGAACCTGTTGAGCCAGTTCCGGGGGCAGGAAACCGCGCAGCCAAAGCGCGCCTTCCAGGAAACGACCCAGCAATTGCGATTGTTGCCACCACGGATCGTTAGGCAGTGGTGTGGCGCCAGCGGCCAGCACCAGCACGACGATGATCGCCGCGCCACGCGCTACGCCGAATACCGCCCCCAATAAGCGATCCGTGCCGGTCAGGCCGGTGGCGTCGACCAGATAGGCAGCGAGCAGGCCAAGGAGTCCACCGATCAGCAAGGTGGCGAGAAACAGCCCGCCAAACGCGGCAGCCAGCCGCAAGGAAGGAACCTCGATATGCGGCGCAAGATGTGTCGCGCCACTTTCCGCGAAGAGAAAGGCAATGGCGAAGGCGGCGATCCAGGTCGCCAGCGAGATCACCTCGCGCATCAGGCCGCGCCACAGGCCGATCAGCATGGAAAGGGCGATCAGAGTGACGATGCAGTAGTCAGCCCAGTTCAAGGTGTGTTCTCTTTAAGGTGTTCTGAAAAATTTGCCTCGGTGGCCGGTATTCAACGCCAGACGCGCACCTGGTACATCGGGCGGCCGCCGACCGTAATGCGATCGACCTCAGCCCGGATATTGCGGCTGCGATACTGATCGCGCACGGCAAAGGCGTTTTCCTGGATCGCGTAACTGCCGGCTACCGAACCGCCACTGGCCGGGGGCGCTGCGCTGGCCGGGTTAGTCGGCGTCGATTGACGGGGCGGTGCTGGTGTAGCGGGGGTTGGCGACCGTTCAGCCCGGGACACCAGTTCCAGCTTGGGTAACGCAGGAGGCGGTTTGACCGATTGCGCTTGGGCATTACGGCGGGCAGTTTCCGCCCGAGCCGCTTCCGCACGGGCGGCAGCGGCTTGAGCATCGCGACGGGCGGCTTCCGCCTGCGCATCACGGCGAGCGGCCTCGGCCCGTGTAGCTTCAGCGCGTGCCGCTTCAGCCGCGCGTGCGGCTTCAGTTTGTGAAGCCGTGGTGGGCCGGGTTTCCGAAGGCGGTGCCACGCGGGCTTGAACCGCTTCCCGACGATCCGCATCCGCTTCAGCAGCGATCCGCCGCTGAGCTTCGGCCTGAGCGCGCACCTTGGCGGCCTCGGCCTGAGCGGCGCGGCGAGCGGCTTCCGCCCGAGCCTTGGCGGCAGCGATGCGTTCCGCCTCTGCCTCTGCCTTGGCCTTGGCTTGTTGCGCCTGACGACGAGCCACTTCTTGCTGGGCTTGCGCCGCTTTGTTGGCATCAGCCGGAACGGCTGGCTTTGCAGGCGCAGCAATAGGGGCAACCGGCGAAACCGGTGGTACTAGTGGTACTGATGGTACTGGAACCTCGGTTTCAGTGATTTCAGCGACCGGGGCGGGCACAGTCGTTGACAGATCCGGGATCGGTGTTGGCGCTGGGGGCTGGGGTTGTGAGAACGTCAGCGCCGGGGGCGGCGGGGTTTGCGGTGGCGCAGGAGGTTGACTCGGCTGGGCGGTGGGCGCAGTCGGCGGTGCTTCCAATATTTCCGGAATGAACAGAACCGCCAGCGCCGCAATCACAGCGACGCCGACGAGGCGTTGGGTCAAGCGATTGTCCAAAATCAAGCCTCCCGTGATAACGGCAAGGGGGGATTAAATCGCCAGGGCTGGCGAGCCAGCACTGGAGCAACAGTGTGAAAGGAACCGAACACGACGATGCGGTCGCCCGGCTGGGCAGTCGTTTGTACCGTTTGGCAAGCTTCGCGAATATCCGCAACGGCTTTGGCCTGCGCGCCCGTCGCGTGGAGTAGCGCCGTCAGTTCGGTGCTGGTTCGTCCACGTAGCCCATCGAGGGTGACGGCATACCAGATATCAATAATCCCGGTCAATGCCGCGATAATGCCTTCCGCATCTTTGTCGGCGAGCAGGCCGATGATGCCCCAGGTTCGCCCGGTGCCCGGATACTTCCGTAATTGATCGGCTAATACGGCGGCGGCGTGCGGATTGTGAGCGACATCGAGAATCCATTCAACCGGGCCGGGGATGATCTGGAACCGTCCGGGCCAGTCAACGTGACCTAACCCGGCGTGAATCGCTGTCGGCGGAATCGCTAGACGATCCCGCAGGCTGAACAGGGTCATCAACGCGGCAGCGGCGTTGCCCAGTTGATGGTCGCCGGCCAGCGCCGGGAGCGGCAAATTGTCGAGATGCGATGCGCCCGACTGCCAGCGCCAGGTGGAGCCGGTGCGGGCGAAATGATAGTCACGGTTCACGCAGAGTAACGGTGCGCCAAGACTCTCGGCGTATTCCAGCAATCGTAGCGGCGGGTCAGGATCAGCGCATATAGCGGGCTGTCCAGGACGGTAGATGCCGGCTTTTTCGTAACCGATACTGTCGCGATCCGCACCCAGCCAGTCGGTATGGTCGAGGGCGATGCTGACCACCAGCGCTGCGTCGGCGTCGATGACGTTGACCGCATCCAGTCGCCCCCCCAGTCCAACCTCCAGCACTGCCACGTCAATATCGGCTTCCCGGAACAGTTCCAGCGCTGCGAGTGTGCCAAATTCAAAGTAAGTCAGGGAGACATCGCCCCGTGCGGCGTCGATGCGAGCGAACGTCCGGCACAGCGCCGCGTCGTCCACTTCCACGCCATCAATGCAGATCCGTTCGTTGTAACGCAACAGATGCGGCGACGTGTACGCCCCGACCCGGTAGTCGGTAGCACGCAGGATAGCGTCCAGGACAGCGACGCAGGAACCCTTGCCGTTCGTGCCGCCGACGGTGATAACCGTATAGGTGGGCGGTTCCGGTTGCAGGCGGCGCAACATGGTTTGCACCCGCTCCAGACCCAGGTCAATGGCGCGGGGATGCAGGGTTTCCTGCCAGTTGAGCCAGTCGTCCAGGGTGGTAAAGCGCATGGGTCGGGATGTGGAGGGCATTATTAGAAAGCGAGGACATCGCGGCGGGTCAGCATCGCCAACAGACTGGCCAGGCGGTCGCGTAATTCGCGGCGATCCAGAATTATGTCGATAGCGCCATGTTCCAGCAGAAATTCACTGCGCTGGAAGCCTTCCGGCAATTTTTCGCGCACCGTCTGCTCGATAACCCGCGGTCCCGCGAAACCAATGAGCGCTTTCGGTTCCGCAATGTTGATGTCGCCCAACATCGCCAAACTGGCGGAGACGCCGCCCGTGGTCGGGTGGGTGAGCACTGAAATGTAGGGAACGCCGTGTTCCGCCAGGCGAGTGAGCGCCGCGCTGGTTTTGGCCATTTGCATCAGCGATGTCAAGGCTTCCTGCATCCGTGCGCCGCCGCTGGCCGTGAAGCAGATGAACGGGATGTGTTCGTGCAGGGCAGTTTGCGCCGCCCGGACAAAGCGTTCACCGACCACGGAACCCATCGAACCGGCCATGAATTCAAATTCAAAAGCGGCAGCAACCACCGGCATCCCTTTCAACTGACCGCGCAACGCGATCAGCGCGTCTTGCTCTTCCGTAGATTTTTGCGCCTGCACCAGCCGATCCCGATATTTCTTGCTGTCCTTGAATTTCAGAAAGTCCGTGGGTTCAATGTCTTCGCCGATTTCCATCACGTCCTCTTCATCGAGAAAATGCAGTAGACGTTGGCGGGCGCTGATGGCCATGTGGTGGTTGCACTTGGGGCATACCCGCAAATTGCGGGCGAGTTCGGCACCATACAGAATAGCGCTGCACTCTTCGCATTTACTCCAGAGTCCTTCGGGAATCTGGTGCTTGTTGCGGCCGTCCGTGCGGATCCGGGTGGGAACGAGTTTTTCGTACCAACTCATTTAGCAACCGTCCATCGCCCGCCGCATCGCAGCCAGCAATTCCGCCACTTCGCGCCGCATCCGCTCCGGGTCATCCGCCAGTTCCGCCGCTTTGCTGACCAGCGCACTGCCGACGACCACCGCATCCGCGACCTGGGCAATGGCGGCGGCGGTCAGCGGGTCTTTAATACCAAAGCCGACGCCGAGCGGCAGATCAGTATGAGCGCGAATCATCGCCAGTTTTTCGGCGACCTCGGAGACGTTGAGCGCGGCAGAACCGGTGACGCCTTTCAGGGAGACGTAATAGAGATAACCCCGGGCTAAATCGGCCGTCCCTCGAACCCGTTCAGCGGTGCTGGTGGGTGCCAGCAGGAAGATAGGATCAATCCCGGCGGCAATGAGCGGTTCCGCCAGTTCAGCGGCTTCCTCAGGGGGTAGATCCACGGTGAGGACGCCATCCACGCCGGCTTCGCGAGCGCCCGCGACAAAGGCATCATAACCCAGGCTCTCAATCGGGTTGAGATAGCCCATCAGCACCAGCGGTGTTTCCGCATCGGTCTGGCGGAATTCCCGCACCAGATCCAGTACGCCGCGTAGCGTCATGCCCTGTTTGAGCGCCCGTTCACAGGCTTTCTGAATGACCGGGCCATCAGCCATTGGATCGGAAAAGGGGACGCCCAGTTCGACAATGTCCGCACCCGCAGCGACTAGGGCGTGCAGCATCGGGACGGTTTGATCCGGGCGGGGATCGCCAGCGGTGATATAGGGAATCAAAGCTTTGCGACCGGTGCGGCGCAATTCCTGGAAACGACGGGCAATGCGATTCATTTCGGTACAACTCTTGGAAGCGGTATCAACGCCCCTCTCCAGTGTGCAAAAGAGGGGGTAGGAATGAGGGGGCCAGGCCGACTAAAACTGGATCCCTTCCAGGGTGGCGACGGTGTGAATGTCCTTGTCGCCGCGCCCGGACAGATTGACCACGATGCGCTGATCCGGGCGCATGGTCGGAGCCAGTTTCGTCACATAAGCCAGAGCATGGCTGCTTTCCAGCGCGGGAATGATGCCTTCGGTGCGGGTGAGATCATGGAAAGCGCGCAGGGCTTCCTCATCGGTCACGGCTACGTAGTGCGCCCGGCCAATATCTTTCAGCCAGGCGTGTTCCGGGCCGACGCCGGGATAGTCCAGGCCGGCCGAAATTGAGTGGGTTTCAGTAATTTGGCCGTGGTCATCATTGAGCAGATAGGTGCGGTTGCCGTGCAGGACGCCGGGGCGACCCGCGCACAGCGTCGCGGCATGGCGACCGGTGTCGATGCCGGAACCTGCGGCTTCAACGCCGTAAATCGCAACGTCACGGTCATTCAGGAAGGGATGGAACAGGCCGATGGCGTTGGAGCCGCCGCCAACGCAGGCGACCAGCGCATCGGGTAGCGCCTGATACTCGGTCAGCATCTGTTCGCGGGCTTCGCGGCCGATCACCGCCTGGAATTCCCGCACCATCAGCGGGTAGGGATGCGGGCCGGCCACCGTGCCGATCATATAGAAGGTGTTATCGACGTTCGCGACCCAATCACGCAACGCCTCATTCAGCGCGTCTTTAAGCGTGCGCGAACCGGAAGACACCGGTTGCACCGTAGTGCCCAGCAACCGCATCCGGTAGACGTTCAGCGACTGGCGCCGAATGTCCTCTTCGCCCATGTAGACCACGCATTCCATACCCAACCGGGCGGCGACAGTCGCGGAAGCGACGCCGTGTTGACCGGCACCGGTTTCGGCAATCAACCGAGTTTTACCCATCCGCCTGGCGACCAGCGCCTGACCGACCGTGTT
>JAIFNF010000011.1 GCA_020047885.1 Gammaproteobacteria bacterium
CTGCGCTCCGGTGCCCGCGACTTCCTCACGCATCCCGTCGCCCTGCACGAGTTAAAACACGCCATCCAGCGGATCATTCAGGAAAAACACGCCAGCCTGGAGTCAAGCCAGCAAACCATCGCCGTACTCAACGCCAAAGGTGGTTCCGGCGGCACCGTCATCGCCACCAATCTGGCCCACATCATGGCGGTTCGCCAGCACATCCCGGTCGCCCTGCTCGACCTCGATATCCAGTTCGGATCCCAGGCGCTCTCCCTCGACCTGCACCCCACCCGCGATGTAGTTGAAGCGCTCAATGCTGCCGAACAACTGGATGCCCTAGCCCTGGAAGGCTACATGACCAAACACAAGAGCGGGCTGAACCTGCTGGCGGCACCCCTGAACCGGCTGGTGCTGCCCGGCGATATTGCCCCCGAACACCTCGACCGCCTGCTCGAAGTCGTTCACCAGACCTACACCCGCGTCGTTATCGACTTGCCGCGCTTGATTGATGCCGTATCAACCATCGTGCTGGCGCAAGTGACCAGTGTGGTCGTGGTCATGCAACAAGCGCTGGCCAGTATGCGCGACGCCCGCCGCCTGATCGAAATCCTGCAGCGGGAAATAGAAATTCCCAGGGACCGGATCGTCGTGGTCATCAATCGCTACAACCCCAAACACCCGATTACCCTCGACGCCATCCGCCAAACCCTCCAGCAACCCACACTGACCCTGATTCCGAACGATTACGCCCGGGTCGAGACCTCCACCAACCAAGGCTCGCCACTGCTGGAATTTGCCCCCCGAGCCGCGATTACCCAGGCGCTGGTGGAACTGGCGCAGCACGTCGGCGGCGAAGAACAACCCCTGGCGAAGCGCGGACTGTTGAGTCGCGCCCTCGGACTGCTGGCCAGCAGTCAGTCGGATAAGCCTGAACCCATCTCGCTCCGGCCGCAGGAGAATTTCGGATGAACCTCAAAACCCGGTTTGGCCTGTTCAACGATCCGCCTCCGGCACCCCCGAAGCCGCTGACTCCCGCGCCGCCCGCGAAACCGGCTCTGCCGCTGACCACGCAGCGCCTGATGCAACGGATCAAGCCCACCGAAACCGCGCCCGCCCTGTTTACCGCCGTGTCGCGTCAGGAACAGGAATGGAAGGACCGCATTTTCGACCGGCTGATGAACATCCTCGACCTGACCATGCTCTCCAGCGTGGACGAGCAACAAGGTCGGCAGCGCATCAGCGAGGTCGCGGCTCATCTGCTGCGTGAGGAAGCCGCCCCCCTCAACGAAGTCGCCCAGCGGCGCGTGGTCAAGATGATCGAGGATGAAATTCTCGGTCTGGGGCCGCTGGAGCCGCTGATCGCTGAACCGAGCGTCTCGGACATCCTGGTCAACGGCTATCACACGATCTACGTCGAGCGCTTCGGCAAGCTGGAACTCACCCCAATCCGCTTCCATGACGACGACCACCTGCTGCGGATCATCGACCGCATCGTCTCCAGCGTGGGCCGGCGTATCGACGAATCCTCACCGATGGTCGATGCCCGCCTCAAGGACGGTTCCCGGGTCAACGCCATTATCCCGCCGCTGGCGCTGGATGGGCCGGTGCTGTCGATCCGCCGCTTCGCCCTCGACTTGTTGAAAGTCGAAGACCTGATCCGGTTGCAAGCCTTGACGCCGGTTATCGCCGAAGTGCTCCAGGGGATCGTCAAAGCCCGCCTCAATGTCCTCATCTCCGGCGGCACCGGAACCGGCAAGACGACCCTGCTGAATGTCATGTCGAGTTTCATTCCCGCCAACGAGCGCATCCTCACCATCGAGGATTCGGCGGAATTGCAGTTGCAGCAGCCCCATGTCGTGCGGCTGGAAACTCGCCCGCCCAATGTGGAAGGCAAGGGCCAGATCACCCAGCGCGACCTGGTGCGCAACAGCCTGCGGATGCGCCCGGATCGCATCATCCTGGGCGAGGTGCGCCAAGACGAAGCCTTTGACATGCTCCAGGCGATGAACACCGGCCACGATGGTTCGTTGACCACCGTCCACGCCAACAGCCCACGCGACGCCCTGACCCGGATTGAGAACATGGTGGCGATGGGCGGGCTGGACCTGGCACCGCGCACCGTGCGCGCCCAGATCGCCTCGGCCATCCACGTCGTCCTGCAACTGGAACGGATGGAAGGCGGGCGGCGCAAGCTGGTCAGTGTGCAGGAAATCAGCGGCATGGAAGGCGAGATCATCACCATGACCGAAATCTTCAAGTTCCATCGTCAGGGTCTGGATGAACACGGCAACGTGATGGGCGTGTTCAAAGCCACCGGCATGGTGCCCCGGTTCCATGAACGGCTGGTGCAGCGCGGAATCAACCTCGACCGCGAAGTCTTCGATCCCAATCGCCCGGAAGAATGGGGGGAGTACGCCGATGCCCATTTATGACACCTCGCTAATGTTCGGCGTGATGGTCTTCATCGCCATTTTTCTCTTGGTCCAGAGTTTGGCGGTGCGCTCGGTCGACAAGAAAACCGCCAAGCGCCTCCAGCGCCGAATGGAAGCCATCGCGGAAACCTACAAGGATGACATCAGCGCCTCGCTGTTGCGGGAGAAATACCTCAAGGGACTCTCGCCGATGGATCGGCGGATTCAGTGGATGCCCGGCATGTCCGCCCTGCAGCGGATGATTGAACAGTCGGGGCGCACCGACCTTACCGTGTCCCGCCTGCTGCTGTTGTGTCTGTTGCTGATCGCGGCGGTCGCCATCACCGGCCTGTTATTTCGCTACGATCCGGTCAGTGTCGGGCTGGCGAGTGTACTGGCGGGCAGCCTGCCGCTGCTCAAGCTGAACCATGAGCGCAACCAGCGGCTGGAGCAGTTCGAGGAACAATTGCCGGATGCGCTCGATACCATGGTGCGTTCCCTGCGCACCGGTTACCCGTTTGCCGAGACGTTGCGGGTGGTGGCCGAGGAACTGGATGAACCGATTAACAAGCAATTTGAAGCGACCTTTGCCGATATTAACTACGGAATGGATGTGCGGATCGCCTTCCTGAATCTGCTGGAGCGGGTGCCCAGTATCAGCCTGTTGTCCCTGGTCACGGCGGTGCTGATTCAGCGGGAAACCGGGGGCAATTTGACCGAAGTGCTGGAGAAGATTAGTTCCCTGATCCGGGGGCGTTTCAAGTTTCAACGCCGCGTCCGCACCCTTTCCGCCGAAGCCCGGCTATCCGCCTGGATTCTTGCTCTGCTGCCCTTTGTCACCGCCGCCGCCATTCAGGTGACCTCGCCGGACTACATGTTAGGACTGACCAAGGATCCGTCCGGCCTCAAAATCATTGCCATATCGTTCAGTATGATGATGTTGGGACTCTTCTGGCTCAAGCGGCTGATCGCGAAAGTCATGGAGATTTAGGAGATTTCAAGGGGTTTCAAGGGGATTGCAATGAACTACCTTTACCAGCTTCTCTCCGTACTGACCGCCGATCCCGGACAGATCCGGCTACTCTTTCTGGTCATCATCGCCGTCGGCAGCTTCATGTTAATTCTGGCGATCCTGTTGCTGACCTCTGCGGTGCTCAACCCGCTGCGCCGACGCATCCAGCAACTTGGCGAGCAGCCGAATACCCCAGCACGGACGCGATTCTGGGACGGACTCAGCAAAACGCTGGCTCCGTTGACCTCCCTGATTGTGCCTAAGCAGGAAGGGGAACGCAGCAAGGCCAGCGCCCGGCTGATTCATGCCGGGTTCCGCACTCCGAATGCACTCCTTCTATTCTACAGCATCAAGGTGGGGGGCACGATCGTTCTGGTGGCGCTGGCGACCTCGATCAGCTTCCTGTATCCGAATTTTCCGGTGGCTCAGATCCCGCTGGTTCTGGCCTTCGCTGCGATTATCGGGTTGCTCCTGCCGGAATTTGTGGTCAATCACCTGGCGCAAAAGCGTGAAAAAACCCTCCGACATGGGTTTCCCGACGCGCTGGATCTCTTGGTGGTCTGCACCGAAGCCGGGCTGGGTTTGCCGGCCGCCGTGCAGCGGGTGGCTGAAGAAATGATGGCCAGCCATCCCGAACTGGCCGGTGAATTGGCGCTGGTTAATGCCGAGATCCGGGCGGGCGTTGACCGCACCGTGGCCTTGCAGAACCTGAGCAAGCGCACCAACCTCCGGGATATTCGAGGGCTGGTCACCGCCCTGTCCCAAAGCATGCGCCTGGGTGCCAGTATTGCCGATACGCTGCGAGTGTACGCCGAGGAATTGCGTGATAAACGCTGGCAGAAAGCCGAAGAAGAGGCGGCCAAGATCGCAGTCAAAATGTTGTTTCCGGTGATTTTGTGCCTGTTCCCCGCTATTTTTGTCGTGCTGGTCGGACCGGCGGCTTTAAGCGTCCTGAGAACCTTTGGCAAGATGTGAAGGGTTCCTGAAAAGACTGAATGTAACCGTTCAGTTCCCCCCTTTAGCAAAGGGGGGTTAGGGGGGATTTGGGTCCCGTTGCGAGTGCGAAATCCCCCCCGGCCCCCCTTTTTCAAAGGGGGGAGGTGAATGCTTACGACTGACAATGGCTCTATCGCAAGGAGAGAAAAAACAATGAATACGCAAAAACTGGCGATGCTGGCGCTCACTGGCGCTTTTGCCATAGCGCTGTCTGGGTGCGCTTCGATTCTATCCAAGCCCACTGATGACAAGCACAGCGAACTGTCCGACCAGCAAGCGAAACTGGTTCGCGAGGCGGGGAGTGATTCGGGCGTTACGGCCGATCAAGCCATGGCGCGGGGGGATGAGTCGCTGAGTCAGGGCGATGCCGACCGGGCGATGTTTGAATATATTAAGGCCATCGAGAAAGATGATTCCAAAGCCGAGGCTTTTTATAAAATCGGCGCTATTCACCTGGCGCGGGGCAATTTGCCCTTAGCCCAAACCGCCTTTCAGAAAACGCTGGATCGTTCGGCCAACCATGCCGGTGCGCTCGAAGGGTTCGGCCTCGCGCAATTGCAGCAACGTCAGTATGACAAAGCGGAGAATTATCTGAGCCAGTCGTTGGCTATCGATTCGAATCGCTGGCAAGCCCATAACGGACTGGGCGTGATTGCCGATTTGAAAAAGCACTATGACATCGCGGCTACCCATTACCAGCAGGCGTTAAAGCTGAAACCCGATCAGCCACGGGTTCTCAATAACCTCGGGTATTCCAGTTATTTGATGGGGAATCAGGAAGTCGCCCAGCAGTACCTGGAAAAGGCCACGCGGGTCGATCCCAATTACCAGCGCGCTTGGGAAAATCTTGGCCTCATTTATACCCGGAGTGGCGACTATCCGGCAGCTAAAGCGGCGTTTATGCAGAGTATGAAGGAACCGCAGGCGCTGAATAACATCGGTTATATCTGCATGTTGGAAGGTCAGAATGACAAGGCCGAAGCTTTTTTCCGACAGGCCATTGATCTTTCACCCAGCTACTACACCGTCGCGCATGAAAACCTGAAGCGCTGGGCGGATTTGCAACAATAACCGATATGTAACTGTTTCAGTTCCCCCCTTTAACAAAGGGGGGTTAGGGGGGATTTTGGCTCCATCGCCCGTGCGAAATCCCCCCCGGCTCCCCTTTGTTAAAGGGGGGAGACGATTACATAGGGACTACAGGGCAGTCCGTTGGAGTCAAGCAATGAAAAAGGATTTAATTTTACCCACTGACAACGCTGAATTGCGCCG
>JAIFNF010000275.1 GCA_020047885.1 Gammaproteobacteria bacterium
ATCGCCGCCTCGAACCACCCCGGCGCTGACGCGCCACCCCTCCTTACCCAAGGAGGGGATTTTCCATAACTGGCATAGGACTGCTATAGTATCTCCTGTAATCTCTTCTTGAGAACTTCATTGCAGCAACTAAAAACGAGTCTGATCTGCCGTGATTCATCATGTGGCCCGTCCCCATAAGAGGACGGATTCTAAACGCTGACCTTCGCTCAATCATAATGAATCTGGGTATAGGACAGTGCGATGGGCTGTCCCGATAGCAGTTCACTAATGAAAGTCCAGATGGTATCAGCGGATGGCGGGCAACCCGGCAGAAAGTAGTCGATCTTCACCACTTCATGCAACGGATGCACCTTGTCCAGCAGCAACGGCAATTCCGGATCATCAGGAATCTGCGGATTCACCAATCCAATCTCCCGTATATACGACTCCTCCAGACATTCCTTCAGGCTGAATTGATTCCGCATCGCTGGAACGCCACCATTTAGCGCACAAGCACCAATCGCCACCAGAATCTTGCACCGCGCCCGAAATTCCATCAGCACATGCACATTCTCAGCGTTGCACACCCCACCTTCAATCAAGCCCACATCACATTCGCCCAGTTCCTTAATATCAGTCAATGGACTGCGATCCAGATCAATCCGATCCACCAATTCAAACAACCGCTCGTCGAGATCCAGCAACGACATGTGGCAGCCAAAGCAACCCGCCAGCGAACAGGTCGCCACTTTCAATTTGGTTTCAATCATGGCGACGCCCTCCCCGGCTTTCCGGCAAATGCGCGACATCGCCGACTACGCTAATCGGCTTTCGGTCATACAGTCGCTGCCCAATCGGCGTATTATACCCCTGATGTTTGGTCAGAATCGCCCCGGTGGGACAAACCTGCGCCGCCTTGTCCTGAATGCTGAATTTCGTTGCGCCCAATTTACCGGACGGGGTATTCACCACCAGATGCGCCTCAATACCGCGCCCTTGCACTGCGAAAATATTCTTGCCATCCACATCACGACTGGCTCGGACGCACAATTCACATAAAATGCAGCGGTTAAAATCAATCACCGCTTCAGAATGCGACGCATCCACCGGGCGGCCCGGGTAAAAATGGCTGAAATGCGGATTCAGCATCCCGACGTAATAAGCCACCGCCTGTAACTGACAGGCTCCGCTCTTTTCACAGGCCGGGCAGACATGATTACCCTCGACAAACAGCATTTGCAAAATACCGCGCCGAATCTCCCGCAACTCCTCAACCTCGCTCTGCACCGTCAGACCCGCCGCCGCTGGCGTCGTGCAGGAGGCCTGGAATCGGTTATTGACCTTCACCAGACACACCCGACAACTGCCATGCGGGGCAAAGTCCGGGTTAAAGCATAAATGGGGAATATAAACGCCCGCCGCCAGCGCCGCATCCATGACCGTCTGGCCGTCCTCGAACGGAATCCGCCGCCCGTCCAGCGTAAAACTCAGTTCCTCGCTCATGGCATCGCTCCTATCAGCAACAAATCTTCATCAAGCAAATACGCGCCTGAATCGGTGCGACCCGAAATCTGGCGCGCCTCTTCCAAGGCCGCATTCAGATCAAACGCCGGTTCAAAGATCGTGGCGCGCAGTCGCCGCTCGTAAGATTCCGGGAACTGTTCCAGACTGTCCAGCACCGGGTTGGGCGCGGTCTGACCCAGGCCACAATGACAGCCGACTTGCATGATCCGCCCCAGATGGCGCATTTCATCCAGATCGTACAGCGTGCCATGGCCGGTATGGACTTTGATCACCAGATCGCGCATCAACGACGTGCCGACTCGGCAGGGCGTACAGAACCCGCAACTTTCGTGGACGAAGAAGTGGGTGAAATTGCGGATGCCATCCAGAATATCCCGGCTTTGGTCAAACACCATGAACGAACCGCCCGTGGCCAAATCTTCAAAGCAAATCCGCCGGTCGAACTGTTTGGCCGAAATCATGTGGCCCGCCGGACCGGCCATCTGGATGCCCTGAGCGTCCCGCGCCCCGCAATCTTCCAACACCCGCCGCACGGTCACGCCGAACGGATATTCATAAATTCCCGGCCGCTCGCAGTCGCCGCTCAGACTGAGCAGCTTGGTGCCTTTCGATTCCGCGGTGCCGCGACTGGCGAACCAGTCGCCGCCTTCCACGGCAATCTTGGCGGTGGTAGCAAACGTTTCAACGTTATTGACCACGGTCGGCTTGTTCAAATAGCCATGCGTGGTCGGGAAGGGGGGACGGATGCGCGGAACGCCGTGCTTACCTTCCAGCGACTCGATCAGCGCGGATTCCTCACCACACACATACGCGCCAGCACCCAGATGAATATCAATGTCGAAATTGAACGTGGGATCGCCGAGAATCCCGTTGCCCAGCAGTCCGGCTTCACGACGGCGTTGCAGGGTCGCCTTGAGCGAGGGCAGCAGATAGCGATATTCGCCACGCAGATAGACGAAGCCCTGTTCCGCGCCGATCACCCGGCCACAGAGGGTCATGCCCTCGAACACCAGATCCGCGAAATCCTGCATCAGCACCCGGTCTTTAAAAGTCCCCGGTTCCCCCTCGTCGGCATTGCACACCACATATTTCACGTCGCCGGGCGCATCGCGGCAAGAAATCCACTTGGCGGCGGATTTAAACCCGGCGCCACCCTGACCGCGCAGACCGGACTTGACCATCTCTTCCAGAATCGCCGCTGGGCCACGCTTCAACACCGCCCGCAAGGCCGCGCCATCGGCGAAATGCCGCCCCAGCAGAATATCGGAGCGGCGGATATTGCTGGACACTTCAAAGAATTCCGGCGGCCATTGTTCCAGCGGCGTGCGGCTTTCCACCAGTTCAGCAATTCGTTCCAGCCGTGACCGATCCAGCCGGGTCAGGGTATAGCCATTGACCAGCGCCGCCGGTCCCTGATCACACATACCGGTGCAGGAGGTGGTACCCACCGTGACCGTCCCGTCAGCGCGGGTTTCGCCAATGCCCACCTTCAGCCGGTCGCAGAGATAGTGCAGCAATTCACGGTTGCCCAGCATCCGGTCAGTAATGTTGTCGCTGAACAGGATGTCGTAGCAACCACGGGGCGCGGTATAGAGAAAGGAATAAAACTCAGCGACGCTATGAACTTTGTTAGGCGAAATGCCGAGTTCCTGGGCGACCTGGTTAATCGCTTCGGGCGAGAGCCACGTCAGATGATCCTGCACATCACGCAGGATTTGCAGCAACCGGGTCGGCATACCGCTGTGGCGTTGAATGATGTCGCGAACCGTTTCGGTCAGCGCACTGGATTCGGGTTCCGCCATGGACCACCTCCATCGTTATGACGGCCGATCCGCCGGCGTGAAAATGCGGATGGCGCGTGATTTTATTGGGCATTGCCTTTGAATTAAATGCTGCCAAGCATAGCGCAATCGGGGGTTAAAAGCCGTTTTTTCCCTGGGGTTGTTATCGCTATCCACGCAGGGAACATCACCGCAACTTCTCGACTCAAAATCTGGGTACCGCGCCGGTTTTCCCATCCCCCGGAATCAGTACGCTATGGCGTTGCCGGGGGATTACAGGCAGAATTCCGGTCGTTTTAGGCCACCACTGAAGAAGAGACGTTTCCATGCCGAGCCACCGCTTGAAACCCGCCTGCTGGCTGCTGCTGGGCGGGTTGTTCGCCAGCGCCGCCCAAGCCGCGGTCTATCCCCTGCCGCCTCCTGATAACGATGTCATCGGTCAGGTCAAGGTGATTTATGCGACCAAGGACGACACGCTGCTCGACATCGCCCGCCGCCACAGTCTGGGCTATGACGAAATGGTGCACGCCAATCCCGGCGTCGATCGCTGGGCACCCGGTGAAGGGACACCGATGGTGCTGCCCACCCGCTATATTTTGCCCGACACGCCCCGTGAGGGCCTCGTGCTGAACACCGCGGAATTGCGGTTGTACTACTACCCCAAAGCCGGGCCGGGCGAAGCGCGCGTGGTTCATACCTATCCGGTCAGCATTGGCCGAATGGACTGGAAGACGCCCATGGGCGTCACCCGGGTCACCAGCAAAGATGTAGATCCACCCTGGCGACCGCCTGCTTCCATCAAGGCGGAGCACGCGAAGGAGGGCGATATTCTGCCGGACGTCGTACCAGGCGGACCGGATAATCCGTTGGGACGCCACGCGCTGCGACTGGCATTGCCCAGCTATCTGATTCATGGCACTAACCGGCCCAATGGTATCGGTATGCGGGTCACTCATGGCTGTGTGCGCATGTACCCGGAAGATATTGAAGGCCTGTTTGGCATGGTGCCGGTGGGTACACCGGTGCGACTGATTGACCAACCGGTCAAGGTGGGACGCATCAATGGCCATTGGCTGGTCGAGGCCCATGAACCGCTGGAAGAGGACAATATCCCCATTAAAGTCACGCTAGAACAGGCCACTCAAGTTGTGATCGCCAAGACGGGACCGGACATGCCAGGCATTGATCAGGCGGCTCTGGCTGCGGTGATTGAACAGGTGAGCGGCATTCCGGCCTCCATTGCCGCCCTGCCCGGTTCGACCCCGCCCGATTCGCTCGCTGGATCAGCCCCGAACCCACCCCCAGCGTACCCGTCACCTAGTAACCCGGTGACTGTGCAGCGGACGCCGGTTTCGGTAGAAAGAGGCAACCCCATACCCTTGCCTTACCCCAATGATGACGCCGGGTATGATGATGAAGAGTTACCTTATCGAACGCCCGTTCAGCCTCCCCCACGGCCAGTGACGACTGCGCCAGGCTACGTTCCCAATCGCCCGGCCTATCGGCCGTCTTATTCATACCCACCGTATCCGGCGATGACTGAACCCCCGTCGGCGATTCGCCCCCCGGTCTATCAACCCTACCCGCCACCGCCAGCCGCTAATCGGCTGTAGACGGCCACAAAAAAACCCCGCGACCGGTGAAGGTCGCGGGGTTTTTTGAATTCTGCCGTGGCGATGTCCGGCTTACTTGTACATCGACTTCTTGAACATCCGGTTAATCTTTTCTTCGGTCGCCATGCTCACGGACTTGGCGTCCATGGCCATCGACTTGGCTTCGTTAGCGGTATCCATCGCATTGCGCGCCATGGACTTGGCTTCGTTGGCATCCTGCTGCACGGCTTTCAGATCGCTGGTACTGGCGCAACCCACGGACAACCCGGCCACCAGGGCCAGCACGGAAATTTTGGTCAGGGTCTTCACAGACATTTTTAACTCCTCAGAGATTACGATGAACAAAGCAAAACTTGTGTGATGGGCATGTTGCCATAACACAACTAATTTGTCTCTACACAACAACCCCCATTATAACGAAATTTCCACTCACGAACAGTGGCGAAAATGACACTCAATCTAACCTAACGGATTTCTACCCGCATTCCCACTTGCACCCACGGACGCAGCGCTTCGATCTGCCGGTTGTCCAGCGCTACGCAACCGCTAGTCCAGTCAATACCGGCATGATGGACACCCGGATTACCCGCCCCGATGCCATGAATACCGATCTGCCCGCCCAGTGGGGTATCCTGCGGCGGACGTCGACCGTTCAGCCAGGCGGTGCGGATGCGCTCGTAGGTTGCGCGGTTAATGCGCTGCTCCCGCAAGGCGCGTTCGGCATAATCGATGTTCGGATAGTCCAGACCGATAAAGCGCTTAAACCGGCT